>CAOVIS010000015.1:0-6832 GCA_948543905.1 uncultured Bacilli bacterium | reverse complement strand
AAATCATAAATTGAAATAATCTCATCTTTTTTGCCACTTAAAAATAGTTGTAAATATTCGCTATCTATTTCAGCATAGTTACTTAATTCCAATATAGAAATTCCTTTTAATTTTAAATGTTTGTTAATATTATTTGCAACTAAAGAGTATACATCTAAATCAAAATCATTGGATATTTTCATAGAGTCTCCCACCTCACTCTATTTATTTTACAATGAAATTCTTAAAATATAAAGTCTTTATTCTTCAAAAAATTTATCCATAGTAACATTTAAGACAATTGATATTTTATAAAGAGTATTAAGAGCCATACCTTCTTTGCCACGAGTTGACTCAAATCTTCTTAAAAAATCATTGGATACGCCGATATCGATAGCTAATTGTTCTTGAGTTATACCCGCTAGTTTACGATATATACGTACATTTTTTGCTACTACTTCAATTATGTTGTTATTAAATTTAAAATCTCTTTTGAATGTTGTCATATTAATACCTACTCTCCTATATTATTTTAATAGTTTTTGAGATTTTATTCTATGAAGTAACACTTCCTTTTATTTTGCTTTTTCTCTAATACCCCTTAATTATAGGCGATTTTAAGGTCATAAACAAGGGTTAAATTTTGACTTTTTTTTGGATAATTTGACGAAAAAAAGGTTATTACTAACCTAATTATCAATATTATTAAGAAGTGCGAGCATTTGTGATTTCCATTTCACATACATAATCATAAATTTCCTTTAATTCTTCTTCGGTATATTTTTCTTTTATTAAATCATTCAACCCCCGATTTTTTAAAAATTCAATTAAAGGAATGCCAGCGGGGTTTTCGCCTTCAATTGCCCAATAACTAATTCTGGAGTTATTCTCTACATCAGCATATTCGCCAATTCTTTTATTTTCACTAATACAAGCATAAGCAAAATTATTGAATATATCACGATAGTTAAATTCATTATAAATAGAATTTATGTTAGCATCTTTTCTCAGAAAATAGTAATTTACGGTATTAGTAGAGTATATAACAGAAGTACTACTTGTATCTAAAACTAAAATGTCTGAGGCAGGAATATAACTATTAAGATTATTTAAAATTCCATCAAGTTGTTCTAAATCTTTTTTGGAATATTCAGCTTTAGAGTAACTTTCTAGATTTTCACCAGTTAGAAATGCGTTAATATTTTGAACAGTGTTATCTTCCGTAATAGAAATAGCGCTTACATTATCAGTTGAATTATTATAGGCTAAGTAAGTTTTGTCAAAACTTATGCTTGCAACTCCATGTTCATCCATTATGTCAAAATAATAACAGACCACTTCTTCATCAATTATAGTGGAAATTTCAGTACGATAAAGATAATAATGTTTTTTAGCAGTATTTGTTTTATTGTAAATGTAGTCATTATTTGTATCCAAAACAACTATTTTAGAGGCATCTATTCTACTTGGAATTGTTATATCTTCAATATTAATATCCTCGTCATAGCTGATTTTTGGTATTTCGATACTGCTAGAAAGAGCTTCAATTCCACTATTTTCCTCTGCAGGAAGCGTTTGGTTGCTTTTGCGGCCTTTAAAGCCCATATAGCCAGTTATTAAAACTATTCCTGCTAAAATCATAGAAGTTAAAGCTTTGGGCATACGAAATTTTCTTTTATATCTACTTTTAAATTCTCTTCTTCCTTTTATTCTTGACATTTTAATTCCCCCTTTGTCTTGTTAAATTATCTTGAAGTAAATTAGATATTTCAATTAAATCTCTTTTTGTATAACTTTTTTTGATTAAATCACTAAGTCCTTCATTGTTTAGAAAATCTTCGATAGATAAGATTTTAGAAGCTTTATCGCCAAAGGTAAAAGTAAAACTAACTCCTTTAGATTTATCTGTATAGTTACCAAAACCATTTGAAAATGTTTCTACAACAGCTCCGTGATTAATTAAATCATCATAAGAATAAATTTCAACGTATTTATCGGCTACAACTGTTGATTTAACATTAAAAGATAGAAATTGATACTTGCTAAAATCTTCACTATATTGACCATTTAAATCCCCTTTTAAGCTTAAAACATAGATTTTTGGTTCAATTATAGCATCATAACTTCTTTCCTCTTTTTCGATACTTTGAAGTTTTAATTCATTAATATGATTTATTATATCTTGAAGTTCTTCTAAAGTATATTCCGCTTTAATATAATCCTTTAAATCTAATTCATCGAAGAATGTATTTAGAGGTTTAACAGCGGAGATGCTTACATTTTCATTTAAACCAAATTCAATAAGACTAGCATTTTTTAAATCGCGATAACTACCATAAGAATAATTATTAGCAATTGTTACCATAGCATTACTATTTAAAATATCAATGTAACTTGCTGTGTATTTATTTTTTTCACCATTATATACAAGAATGTAATACTCGTGATGAGAACCATAAGTATTATTTACAGATTGACTATTAGTATCCATAATTAAGATTTTAGCTTCATCTATTTCGCCTTCTAAAGTTACAGTGCTATTACTAAATAAAGTATTTTGTGCTTTGGTTAGCGCATTTAAAATATGTTCTAGTTCTTCTTTTTTATAGTTATCTTTAATTAAATTATTTAAACTATATTTTGCTAACATATCATTAAGAGGTTTTATAGCATTGTCTTTATAGCTACAAACAGAATCAACCATAACATTAGAGTCAGAATCATTATATATACCTAAAGATAAGTCTTCTTTAACACTAAGAAAGCCACTACTAGAGAAAATATCTTCATAATCATAATAAATATTACCATTAATATCATGAGTATTTTTAGTTTCTCTTAAGATATAAAAGTTTTCATAATCGCCACTAAATTCTGTAACAGACTCTCCATGAGTATCAAAGGCAACAAGACTACTTGCACTAAAATTTTCTTCTAAGATCAAGTATCCTTCTTTTTTTACAGAGTTAAAAAGTTTTAGTTGACGCTGTTCTTCTTCGGATAGAGTATTTTCAAAAGTTGGTTTTAAAGCAACATTTTTTTTGCCTTTTTTTAGGGGTTCTTCTTTATTTGCTATGGTAAAAACGATAATTAAACTTAAAACAAAACAAATAAATATTTTAAATTTACGGAAAAATAATTTGGTATACTCGAGGATGGGATTTTTAAATTTTTTTTCATGCAGATAAGAGCTTTTATCTAGGTATTTTAAAAACTTATTTAAATAATATTTTAAACCTTTTTGATGGAGATGTTTACCTTGGTATTTAGGTTTTTTATTCTTAGGAATCCTTATTCTATCAAGCTTAGATATAATAGAATGTTGTTTAGGTTTAGACTTACTCTTGTTACTAAAACTATTTAATAATTCTGCAACATTACCAGATTCAATAAGATCATGAAGTTCTTGAACAAGTTCTTCAGGGATTTCTTCTTCATTTAAAATTCTATTTCGATTGGCATACATTTCAGTAGTAATTTCATGGTAGCTTTTTTTAGGTTTTGAAGATAAAGTTGATTGATCTGGAGTAACATTTATAGTAGCATATTGCGCATTTAAATCATTGTTAAAATCACTAGATAACGTAGTTTTTTTAGCATTTTCCATAATCATCCCCCTTTAAATTAGTGTTTATTTTATCATAAAAGGAGTTTGATGTCAAATTTTCACTTAAATTCATTATTATAAGGCCAAAATTAAAAAGGCTTATGCCTTTTGATTAGAAATTTTAAGTATCTTAAAATATAATATTAATTCATAACTCTTTTGAACATGCGTTCTAAATCATAAATGCTAAATTTAATTATCGTAGGCCTTCCGTGCGGACAATTATAAGGATTATCGCAAGTTACTAGGGTATTTAAAAGATTAGTTATAGCTTCTATACTAATATGCATATTAGCTTTAATACTCATTTTGCAAGCTAAAGTTATAGCAATATTTTCATTAAATTTTACAGGATCAAATTTATCTTTGGTAGTTATTACTAAATCGATAATTTTACGAATACTTTCTTCTTCATGGCCTTCTAAAAGCCAAGTAGGATGAGCATTTACAATAATCGTATTAATACCAAATTCAGTTATATTAAATCCCATATTAGTTAAAATGTCAATATTTGAGGTTAAGGAGAGATAATCACTACTGGATAACTCAATTGTAATTGGAATTAAAAGACTAGTTATATTTGTTTTATGTGCTTTTAAAGCTTTCATATATAATTCATAATTTATGCGTTCTTGAGCAGCATGCTGATCAATTAAATAAATGCCTTCTGAATTTTCAGCAACAATATATGTGCCTAATGCTAGCCCTACTGGATATAAGACTAATGATTTCATCTCTTTATTAATTATAATTTCATCTGTAGTCTTTAATTCGTAATTTTCTTCTTTAGTATCTATTTTAAAGTCTAATTCAGTTTGAATAGAGGGTGATTCATTACTAGTGGCCATTTTTTCGACGATTTTTGCAAGCTCAGGATTATTTATGACACTTACACTTTCTTCTTTTAAAGCGTTTGGGATAAGCAAGTTATTATATAAAACATCTTTAATAGTATGATAAATTAAATCATATAAATCATTTATTTTACTTAGTTTAATATCTTGTTTAGTGGGATGAATATTAACATCTACAATTGTGGGGTCAGCATTAATTTTTAAGATGATAACAGGATACTTACTTTCTGGTTTATAAGTATAATAAGCATCATTAATGGCCCGATTAATTTCAGTATTACGGACAATTCGATCATTAACAAAGGTATTCATATCATTGCGATTACTGCGTAATATTTCTGGCTTGCAAACAAATCCATAAATATCAAAATCATTATTACTAGCGCTAAACTCTAACATTTTATTGGAAACATTCAAACCATATATTTCATGAATTACTTTTAAAAGATTATTACTACCACTGGTTTTTACTAAAACTTTTGCATTATTTGTAAGAGTAAATTTAATATCAGGACGAGAAAGAGCTAATTTTTCGACAAGACTTAAGCAATTATACAATTCAGTATTTTCACTTTTTAGATATTTCAAACGAGCTGGAGTATTATAAAAAAGATTAGTTACAGTAATATCAGTTCCAACTCTTAAATCTCCAGCGGTATTTTCTAAAATTTTTCCTCCTTTAATATGAATTAAAGTAGAATCTTTACCATTACTGGTTTTGAGACTTACTTCTGAAACGCTTGCTATAGATGGTAGTGCTTCACCACGAAACCCCATTGTATCAATAAAAAATAGGTCTTCATCACGAATTAATTTACTAGTTGCATGTCTTAAAAAAGCATTTTTGGCATCAAGAGCATCCATACCTTCACCGTCATCAATTACACGTATAGATTCTAAGCCACCCTTCTCTAAATTTATGGTAATTATAGATGCATGGGCATCAATACTATTTTCCACTAATTCTTTTACAATACTAGAGCATTTCTCAACTACTTCGCCGGCAGCGATTTTATTGGCTAGAGAATCACTCATTACATGTATTTTACTCATATTCTTCACCACTTATATTCGGTCTAATTTCTAAGACTTCTAAATTTGTTAAAATACTACAAGAATTTTTAATATTAATAAAGCCAATCCCTGGTATTACAATATCAGAATTATTAGGAACATTACTAACAATACTTCTTTTTAAAATATTTTTAAAAACTCTTTTAATACTATTATGAGTAGTATATATTGTGATGCTATTAGGTGCCTTAAAATATAATTCCCAGGCATTATTAATAATAATAGTTGTATCTTTTTTAATATTATATGTAATTGGTTTTATCTCGCTATTGATAATTTTATAATTCAAGTTTAAATAATCAAAACCTGGCGTATCATAAACTATATAATTATCAAATTTTAATTTGATAAAATCTAGAGTTGTATTGGGTTTATTACTGGTAACAATTTCTTTATTAATATTATGTTTTTTTAATAAACTATTAATAAATGTTGATTTACCAGCATTTGTAATCCCCATTATAAAACAAGTATTACTAAAATATTTATCCATAATTTTGAAAATATTTACATTTTTAAAATCATTTTTATTACTTAAAAAAACAATGTCTTCTTTTATATTATAAACTTTATTTAAATAACTTTTTATTTTATTAAACTTCATATCTTTCCTTAAAGTATCACTTTTACTAATTACTAAAACTTTAGGTAATTTTATTTTTTTAAATATGGTTAAAGTGTATTTATTTAAATTTAAATAATCAATTAAGAAGAAAACTAACCCTTTGCTTTTATTAACTTTATTTAAAATATATTCCTCGTCTACTGATTCTGTCTCTTTTTTCTCGCCATAGTTTTTAAGACGAAAACAACGAACACAATAAGTCATTTTTAAATCTTTGGTATAGCCCAATTTTGTTGAATCAGTATCTTGGAGAGCCAGACCACATCCGAGGCATTTTTTAATCATAATACTCACCCTTAATTAAAATTCCTCTCTTATTTAACTTTTTATAAATAAATTTTTCAAAAAAACGATTTATTTTGGTGCCAAACTTTTCATATTCGCCAATAGGGCTTATTAAAATTGAAGTAATTCCCATCCTATTAGCTCCGTAAATGTCAGTTAAAAGTTGGTCGCCTATGGCGGCAATTTCATGTTCCCGAAATTTATATATATCCATTATCTTTAAATATTTTTTTCTTAATGGTTTATGGGAAGAAGCTGCAACATCAACGTTTAGTTTCTCTTTAAAAGGTATAAGCCTCTCGTAATTACTGTTTGATAAAATAATAATTTTAAAATCACGTTCAAGATAAGAAAATAGTTCTTTTACTTTTCTAGTAGGAACACTTTCTTTAACAGAAATTAAAGTAT
>CAOVIS010000014.1:4234-16516 GCA_948543905.1 uncultured Bacilli bacterium | reverse complement strand
TTTGCATTGTTTTACTTGAAGAAAAATTAAGACGGTTAGCGGCCATTTGTTGCAGAGTTGAAGTACGAAATGGGTCTTTAGGTTTTTTTAATTTGTCTTTTTCTTCAATGCTTGCTATTTTAAAAGTTTTAGATAATTTATTTAATATTTCATCCGCTTCTGCCTCAGTATGGATTTCAATTTTCTTATCTAAATATTTTTCGAGGTTCGCTTTAAAATCTAGAAAATCTGCTTCTATTGTCCAGTATTCTTCGGGTACAAAAGCAAGAATTTCTCGTTCGCGGTCGACAATTAATTTTAAAGCAACACTTTGGACACGACCAGCACTTTTGCCACCAGTTTTACGTTGCATTAATTTACTTAACCTAAATCCTATTATACGGTCAAGCATTCTTCTGGTTTCTTGACTTTTAACTAAATCCATATCAATTTTACGAGGATTATTAATAGCACTTACCACAACATCTTTAGTTATTTCGTTAAAGACTACTCGTTCATAATCATTTTCTTTAAGTTTTAATTCATCAAATAAATGCCATGAAATAGCTTCTCCTTCTCGGTCAGGGTCAGTTGCTAGTATTATCTTATCAGATTCTTTAGCCATCTTTTTTAATGCACTTATTTCTTTTTTCTTACCGGTTATGGGAACATAATTTGGTTCAAAATTATTTTCAATATCTATTCCTAAGCCATATTTCCCAGTTGTAGCTAAATCTCTTATGTGACCTTTAGATGATACTACTTTATAATTACTTCCTAAATACTTTTCAATTGTTTTACTCTTAGCAGGTGATTCTACTATTACTAAATTATTCATATTATTTGTCCTTTCTAATTTTACTCAGTTAGAGCCGAATTACTATCTTGATTCAAATTATCTACCTCATTTTGAGTATCTTTAGTTTTATTTAATATATTACTCAAATAATTAAAATAATCATAACGAATAGCAAGACTACTCATCTCTAGTTTTAATCTAACTTGTTCATTAATAGCAAGTATTTCTTCGGAAGTATAAACTTTCTCAGTATAATATTTTATTTTATTTTTACTTGCTTCATAAAAAGCATATTCATTTTTCCATGAAGCATCATCAAATATTACTAATGACTCATAATCTTGGGCAAAAACATCACTTCCCATATAAAGTCTAGAATCATAATCTAAATTAAATAAATTAGCAAAAGTTGGTAAGGTATCAACATGAGCCGTATATTCATTAAATGTCTTTTGTTCTAAAGTAGGATTATATATAACAAAAGGAACATTATCGCTGTTGTTATCATCTGTAACACTATAACCATATGCTTCACTTAATTTAGTTTTAGATAAACCGTAAGGATAATGATCTGCAAACATTACTATAACTGTATCTTCTAATAAACCTCTTTCCTCTAATCCGTCTAACAAAAGGCCTATAGCATTATCAACAATTTTTAATTTAGACATATAACCTTTAATATCTGTAGGATAATCATCAGGAAATAATTCTCTATATTGCTTATTATAAGGAGAGTTATCAGCATATGGTTGATGGGAACTAACAGTGGTAATCCAGTTCATAAATGGTTTAGATGTATCTCTTGAGTCTAATATTTCAAGATATTTAGTAATTAGTTCTTCGTCACTGGCCCATTCACCATATTTTTTAGTGATATCAATATCTAGGTCATAAATATCATAAAATCTTGAACTTCCAATATTTTTATGAATTATGGTACGAGCATAGTATTCATCATAATTATTATGGTAACTGCTAGTTTCATATCCTTTATTATTAAATAAGTTAAAAATACCTTCAAAATAAGTGTTCTTTTTATAAACATTTGCTGTACAATTATTATAAATAGTATATAGACTAGTCATACCACTCATTTCATTATTACCTGTACTACAAGTGTTTCGAGGAGAATAATAGTTATCAAAGCTCCAACCATGTTCATAAAGTCTTGCAATATTAGGATAATATTCATTTTTAAGCATTATTTGGCTACCAGATTCAATCATTAAGAAAATAACATTTTTTCCTTCAAATAAACCTGTATATTCATTAGTTGAAGCTATATCTTTACTGATAAAATATTTATTTAAAGTGTTTAAATTGCTATCTTTTTCTTCTGCAATTATATTTTTCCATACTTCATTATCAATAAGCGTATGAAGTCTTGTCTCTTCAACATAATTTGTATCTATATCATCGGGATTATAATCAATATCATGATTTAGATCCGCTCCCGGAGCTATAGCTTCTCGAATATCTAAAAGGCCAAATCCTATAATACCAAAATCTGTTACTAATAAACTAGGATTATTAGGTTTTAAAAACAAATCATATGTAGATGTTGCTTGAAGTTTATTTTGCATAAAGTCTAATCTTAAAGTGCCATAAAATACTAATAAAAGAATAATTATAGTTAGTAATTGTGATATTTTAAAGCCAATTGTTTTAAGATTAATCTTCTTCTTAGGCAAATTTATTTCAAGCTTTTTGGCAAATAAAAGATAGTAAATTAAAAGAATTAGAAAAGGAAGCAACATTAAATAATAACTCCATTTAAAGCTTTTAATAAAATCTAGAATATAAGAAGTAACCGCCCCAGCTTGAGTGCTTGATTGAACAGAGGCATAAACTCCTAAAAAATTCTTAAAGCCTAATTCAACAAGACTATAAAAGCAAGCTACAAAAACAATAATTAAGTTAAAAACCTTAGAAATTACTTTGGGCATAAAACTTAAAATAAAACTAAAAGAACAGCTTAAAATATTAAGAATGATAAAGATTCTTAAACTAGCATAAGATATAATACTAAGCCCTGATATAATTCTAAAAATTGTTTCTGTTAACATAAACATTGTAATTAATAAAATATAATTTCGAAAAAAGTCATTACTCCATAATTTTTTAAATTTTTTCATATTCTTTTACCTCCAAAATCTTTTTAATGGGTTTAAATGTTTTGCGATACTCTTCAAATATACCATATTTTTCAATTAAAGCCAAATGTTCTTTAGTTGGATAACCCTTATGTTTACGTAAATTATACTCGGGATGAGCTTTATCCATATCATACATTATGTGATCACGAGTTACTTTAGCAATGACAGAGGCTGCGGCAATAGATAAAGACAAAGCATCTCCATGAATAATAGGCCGTGATGGAATATCAATATCATTTAGACTCATTGCATCACTTAAAATATACTCAGGCGTAATATCAAGATTATTTAGGGCTATATACATTGCTTGCCTTGATGCTTCTAAAATATTTATCTCATCTATTATTTTAGCAGATACTATACCTACACCAATACTTAATGCTTCATTTTTTAAAATGTGATAAAATTCTTCACGCTTTTTCTCACTTAACTGTTTAGAATCGTTTAATCCTTCTAATTTGTAATTTTTAGGAAGAATAACCGCGGCAGCAACTACAGGCCCTACTAGAGGACCTCGTCCAGCTTCATCAACACCAGCAATTAGAGTAATTTTATTTTTGTATAGTTCACGTTCATACTTCAATAGATTAGATTTCATTATCAAACACTATTCCTTTTATATATTCATCTTTAATATCATTAATGATTCTATTACTAACTCTCTCATAGTCAACTTCGTCATTTTTGATAGCACCCATTTTCTGGCCTAAATTTTCATAAATAGCTTCAAAATCTAGCTCATGCTTAGGTATTATACCATATCTTTCTTGTAATTTACTAGGGTAATAACGATTTAATTTATTTAAAATATGGACTGCAACCTCATTAACGTCTAAAATTTCGATTTTTATAGCAAACAAAGAAGCTAAATTTAGAGCAATTTCTTCATTATTTATTTTAGGCCATAAAAGACCAGGCGTATCAAGTAAAGCAATATTATGAGAAGTTTTAAGCCATTTAAGGCCTCTCGTTATACCTGGTTTATTGCCAACATCTACTACCTTTTTGCCAGCTAGACGATTAATTAGAGTAGATTTGCCAACATTACCAAAGCTCGAACTTCTTTTTTATTTAAGCCCTTCTCTTCCCGTTTATCTTGGATATTTTGCATCATCTCATGAGTTATACGAATAATATTACTTATATCATCATTATTATTTAAATCTGCAACAATTACTTTAGTTCCTAAATTTTCATAATATTTAACCCAACGCATAGTCATTTCCATATCCGTTAAATCCTTTTTTGTCATAATAAGAATTTTAGGTTTATTACCTATCATATCATAGATATTATTTATTTTAGACGATTTGGGAATTCTTGCATCTACTAGCTCATAAACTATATCTATATTTTTATATTCCTTTATGATCAATCTTTTGGCTTTTTCCATATGTCCAGGATACCAGTTGATTACACTTTTATTAACCCCCTTATCAATATTTTTACTCATTCTTTTCACCTTCTTCTTTGGATAGTTCATATAGTTCTTTTTCATCTTTAATTATTTTTATTAATTCTTCTTCAGTCGGTAGATATGTTAAATATTTAGATGCATATACATTTTTCATGCTATCTCCTAAAGTCATTTCCACAACTGCATCATCCTTATCTGCACAAAGAAGAATTCCAATAGGCTCATTTTCACCATCAATCATTTGCGTCTTTTTATAACAATTGACATACATTTGCATTTGTCCTATGTCTTGATGGGCTAACTTACCTATTTTTAAATCTATTATGACAAAACATTTTGCTAGACGATTATAAAAAATTAAATCTGGGTAATAGTATTCTGACCCTATTTTAATTCTTTGCTGACTTGCAACAAAAGAGAAACCTCTTCCTAATTCAAGCAAAAATTCTGTTAAATGCGATAATAATGCACTTTCTAAATCGTTTTCAAGATAGTTCTTATTTTCTTTTAAACCGGCAAATTCAAATATATAAGGTGTTTTTAATAATTCTTCGGGCTGTTTTTCTATTAATCCTTTTTTAGAATCCTCTATTATTAAATTTTTATCTGGTGAAATTAAATATCTATCATATAATTTAGTGTTGATTTGCCTACGAAGTTCGCGACATCCCCAATTAGATTTAATGGACTCTTTCTCGTAAAAATCTCTTTCTTCTTTTCGGTCAATTTTAATCAGCTCTTGAAAATGTGCCCATGACAATTCGGTCGACACTGTCGACCATATTGGATACATTTCATAAAATCTACGCATTCTTCTTATGCTAACTGAAGAAAACCCACTTCCAAATTCATTAGTCAATTTTATAGATAAAGCATCTATAATTTTCTTACCATAACTTGCTTTCGTACTATTTTCTGATAATTCATAAGTTATTTTACCAACATACCAATATACTTCAGTCATTGTAGTATCAATATGTTTAAACATTTTTTCTCTAGCAATTATTATCTTATTTCGTATGTCCTGATAAATATTTTCAATATCTATTAACTCATTTTTGTTACTTACTATCATTTCTTTTTTCTTTTTCATTATTTTTTCACCTTCTTTTTTGTTTTTTATAGTTTAATACTTTCCTTTAATATATTTATCGCAGTTGGAATTTTCAAATCTTTTAATAGATTACTAAATGCTTGCAGCATTATTCCTTGTTTCTTGTTTTATTTTTCTATGGCATCTTGACCCGTTTTTAAAACATTAGTCAAACGATCTTCGACAGTTTTATCAGAATTCGAAAATCTGATTCCAACTAATTTTCCTTTTACCTTAAAAATCTAATATTCTTTCTTCGCTAGATTTTTTTCTGCTTATTTTTATTCTTCTATATTATACTTATTCATTATTATCCTTCTTACTTTCCTATAAATACTTATTATAAAACTCATCCATTGAAGAAATATATTTCTGATCTTGAATAATTCTATATTTTTTCATATTCACTTTCGGCTTTTTCTACTGTTTCTATGACTTATATTTCCTATTTTTTAAAACACTTTTCCTTTTAAACTTTAATAAATCATCAGTCACATTAACCTAATCTTGCATTGTCATAATATGTCTTTCTTTCGCTTACCCTGATTGTTTTAATTCTCTCAAGTAATTAATCAAAATATTTCATATCATATTTATTGCCTTCAATAAATCTTTCATCATTTAAAGCAAAACCTTTTGTCATATATTCTCTTAATATTTTTGTTGACAATCTTCTAAATTCAGTTGCTTTTTTAGAATTAATTTGATATCTTACTGCAGTTATCGCATCAATGTTAGACATATTAATTTCTATAAATTATTTTCCTATTTTTAATTATTTATTTATTTCATTTTGCCATAAGCCATGTTGATTACAATAAGAATATAAAGTGCCTGCCTTAACACTCTTAAAAGTAACTTCAGCTTTAGTATTAGGCTTTAAATATCTAAATTCTTCTCTATCTTCGGTTTTAAGGCAAATCCACTCAATAAAATGTTCCTGCTCCATGACATGATTTACTGTTACTTTTAGGGTATTGCCATCAAACTCGTAAGTTGGAACATGTTTTTCAAAAGCAGCATCCGTCGAATTAGATTTTAGAGTTGTCATAACCTCGTTACAACAAATAATCCCACAATCATCACATCTACAGTCAGTGATTACTTTTATTATAGCCCCACATTTTAAACATTTTTTAATTATTAATTCATTATTCATTTTTTTACCTCTTTCTTTATTGTAGTATTTTTAACTACAAATAAACTATATCATATATATAAATAATTAGTCAAATAAAAGTTTAGAGCTTTAGCTTTTTTGACATATTATAAACCTAAAAAAATAAACATATGTTAATATGCCTATTCTACTTTACCAAAATTTCTAAAAGGATACATAATAAAGTTAGTAGTACCTTTAATATCCTGCTTCTTTATAGCACCTAAAACTCTTGAATCTAGAGAATTTTCCCTATTATCACCTAAAACTAAATATTCGTCATCGCCTAAAGTTAATTCTGTAAAATTATGGGAAAAGGTATACCCATCGCCATAAGGATCAGGAAATTCTTCACCATTAATAAATATTTTATTATTATGTATTTCAATTGTTTCCCCTGGCAAACCTATTACTCTTTTAATTAAGTTTTCTTTATCTCGTTCTAATTTTAAAACAACTATTTTATTACGTTCTATTTTACCTAATTTATTTAAAAGCATAATCTCACCGCCATTTAAAGTAGGATACATACTAGTACCATTTACCCTTACTGGTGTCACAATATAAGTCCTTACTATAACAACAATAGTAATAATAATTATATAAGGAATCAAACTTTTCAAAAATCTCAAATTTATCACCCTAGCTCTTAATAAATATTACCACTTTTTTTTAAGTTCGACAATGCCTTTTGAAAATTTTAAAAAAATAAAAAAGAAACTAAATCATTAATTTCTATTTTTACATTAAGCTTTTTTATTAGCGTCGTTTCTTTCTTTAACTCGGTATTCTTTACGCATACCTTTGATAAAGTTAAGTTTAGCACGTCTTACCATACCTTTTTTCACTACGACTATTTTATCAATAGTTGGTGCATTAACAGGAAATATACGAGTAACTCCTACATTACCTGATTTTTTTCTTACAGAAAAAGTTTCAGATACGCCACTGCCTTTTTTAGCTACTACTAAGCCTTCAAAAGCTTGAATTCTCTCTTTTTTTCCTTCTTTTACCCATACGTCCACTCTAACAGTGTCTCCAACGCGAAATTCTGGTATGTCTTTTTTGATGTGTTTACTACTTATTTTATCAACTAAATTAGCCATCAAATAACATCCTCTCTATTTTATATTAAACCAGTAATCATTAATAATTTTAAGCGGATTACCTTTCGTGGGTTTCCCTAATTTTAACATATTTAATCTTAAATATCAAGATTAATTAACGCTTTTTAAGACAACATCGTAAGCGCCATTAGGACTCTCAACAGAAATAGTCTCGCCTGCTTTATGTCCAATAACAGCTTTACCAATAGGAGATTCGTTAGAAATCTTATTATTAAAAGGATCAGCCTCTAAAGAACCTACTATTTTAAATTCCTCAGTATCATCTGGACCATACTCTACTACAATAGTTGATCCAACATTAGCAATGTGTTTATCTTTGTTATCGATAATCTCACAATGTTCAAGTTTGTATTCTAATTCTTTAATGCGGCTTTCTAGTTGAGCTTGTTCATTACGAGCAGCATCATAATCAGCATTTTCGGATAAATCTCCAAGACTACGGGCATATTTTAAAGCATTAATAACCTCTGGTCTTTTATTTAATTTTAAATCATTTAATTCTGCCTCAAGTTCTAAATAACCTTCTGGCGTTAAAACTACTAAATTTTCTTTTTTCATTCTGTTTCCACCTCAAATAAATTAATTTGTACCTATAGCATAATACTACAAATACTTTGTTTTGTCAAATACTTTTAAACGCATCATCGCATTTATTGGTATTTTCTTATCTATTTCTAAATATATGTGCATTCTAGGATGACGAGCTATGTCGATTAAAGTCATATCTTCATCATAGATAGCTTTAATTTCGTATTCAGTCTCTCTAATATTTGGACCAAAAAACTCGACAACGTCCCCAACTTTAAAATAATTCCGTTCTTCTACTAAGATAAAATTATCTTTAGAACCAATTACAAGGCCTAAAAAATCTTGATTAGATACTTCTTCACGCCCTAAATAATATTGCTCATGTTGGTTAGGCATTTTATCGTAAAATTGAGGGATGCTTTCTCTATTAGCACATCTATTTATAATATCATTAGAATATAATATGTCACTTTCTTTAATTGTATGACTCTTAATCTTATCAAGTAAACTACGATATTCATAAATAACAGTTGCAATATAATAAATAGAACGCATTCTCCCTTCTACTTTAAAGGAATTTACCCCAATATTAAGCATATCTTCTAAAAATTTTGCCATATTTAAATCTTTTGGGGTCATGCTAAAAATATTTTTTTCGTCATTAATGTTAAATGTCCAACGACATATTTGCGCACAACCTCCACGATTAGAATCTCTACCAGTTGTAACATTAGATAAAACACATTTGCCACTAAAACTGGTACACATTGCCCCTTGAATAAAACATTCTAAATCAAGGTTAGTTTTTTCTTTTAACACTTTTATATCTTCACGTGATGCTTCTCTGGCTAAAACTATTCTCTTAACACCTAAATTTTTCCAAAAAAGTGCTGCTTCATAATTTAGAGTACTAGCTTGAGTCGATAAGTGAATCTCGAGCGGAATATTATTATCTTTAATAGTTTTTACTACCACTATATCACTTGCAATTACTGCATCTACTCCTATTTTACTTAAAGATTCTAAATATTTTTTTAAACCTTTTAATTCTTTATTATGAAAAACAATATTTACCGTAACATATACCTTTTTATGAAGATTATGAGCATATACAATGGCTTCTTTTAATTCCTCGTCACTAAAGTTTATAGCATTAGCTCGAAGTGAATAATTATAACCGCCAATATAAACAGCATCGGCTCCATAAAGATAAGCTATTTTTAATCTTTCTAGATTACCAGCGGGGGCTAATAATTCAATCATTTTGCCTCATCATATCTTCTAATTTTAATAAATTCTTGCGATACTGTTTTGTTATTATAATAGGCGTTAATACAATTGATAATAGCCTCTGGTACTCTAAGATTTTCTTTCATATTTATAATTTCCTCATAAGTAAACCATTTTACAGCCAGTAATTCATTTTTATCAAAACTTATATTCTCATTAATAAGTTCAGTGGCAAATATAATGCCTATCCAATATTTATCTTCTGTAAAATTATCTGATAGTTCTAAAATATCTTTTAACTCTACAGTGCAGCCTGTTTCTTCATAAATTTCTCTTTTAGCTCCTTCAAAAATAGTTTCTCCTAATTCCAAATGGCCAGCAGGAATATTCCATTTACCATAACATTTAGCTTTAGCTTCTTGAACTAATAAAAATTTATTATCTTTAATAACTAAACCACCAACTATTATTTCCATTTTTTAATCACTCATTTCTTTTAGCTTAACAATCATATCAGTATTGCTTAAATATCTATAAGGATAAATATCGTCTAAATTAGCATCAGTATTAATAATGTTTAAAACTTCTTCAGGTTTTAAAAAAACAGTATTTACAAGATTAAATAAAACTTTCTTGCGATTACGTAATTCCAAAGCATTAAATGGCTCTTGGGTATAAATAACTGTTCCATATAAAGATTCTATAATCTTAAATTTTTTAGAGGTAATAATATCTTCTAAATCACTTAACATAGGAGCTTTTGTCTTAAAATTAATATTATAATTAGATATTAAAGTTCGCCTTGAGTACATAATATTTACATGGCCAAAAGTATATAAAACAACATCCTTTTTTACATGATCCAAAATCTCATCTATCTCTTTTATAGTAATATCAGGACTTACAACAACACTATCAACATAATCTAAATATGCATTAATACTTTCATAATTGCAGTTGAAATGATTTAAAAATAAAATTTTTTGAAGGCTTTTAAAGTCTTTTAAAACATTTAAAATGCCTATATCATCAAAGACTATTCCTAAAATATTTGATGGTAAATTCTTAATTTGCTTTTTAAAGTCCTCAATGGTTTTATTATCCATTATCCTATTGATAAAAATATAAGCTTTCTCTTTAATTTTCTCAATCTTAAAAGTTTTATGAAAGCCTACACTAAAAGTATCAATGGGAAAAAGAAAGGTAACATTACTTATATTTTGAACATTTTTTATTATTTCTTCATCATCAACTAATAATAGAATTTTATTTTTTGTCATCTTTTTTTACACTCACTGATAAGCCATCACCAACATTGTAAAATTCAGTTTGAAATTCTTTATTATCTTTTAAAAAATCAATATAGTTTTCAATTTTTTCAACTAAATTCCGAAGATTTTTAGATTCTATTTCTTTTGATTTTCCTACATTACCATGGAATTTTAAATTATCAGTAATTATTACGCCTCCATCATTTAGAAAATATTTAAATTTTTCAAAAAATTTAGTATATTGTCCTTTAGCAGCATCAATAAATATCATATCGTAGCTAACTCCAGTTAAATTTACTTCTAGAGCATCTTGAAAAACAACATTAATTTTTTGATCAAAACCACATTTTTTAACATTCTTTAAGCATTCCATATATCTTGTGTTATCACGTTCAATAGTAGTTACAACAACATCTGGACTAGTTGAAGCCATTAAAATAGCGGAATAACCTATGGCACTTCCTATCTCTAAAATGTTTTTAATATTATGGGTTTTAATATATTTCATAATAAAAGTAATAGATTCTTTTTCAATAATAGGAACATTATGTGCGGAGGCATATTGCTCCATTTCTAATATTAATTCTTTCAATTTAATACACTCCTTATTTTAATAAGCATTAATTCCTGCGGCATTTAACTCGCTAATTTTTGCATTATGTTCATTTAAATTCCTAGTATAATATATGTTACCGTATTTATCAGATACATAATAGTAATAATCATGCTTCTCAGGATTTAAAGTAGCATTTATCGATTCTAATCCTGAAGAGGCGATGGGGCCTATTTGAATTTTACCCATATTGCATGGAGCATAAGTATTATATAGGCTTGTACAATTATATAAATCATCTTTTAAATTTCCATATGCATACATGACTGTAACATCGGCTCCCAAAGAATCTCCTGAATCTAAGCGATTATAAAAAACGCCAGCAATTTTTTTACGATCAGCAATGTTTCCACTTTCTGTTTCAATTACACTAGCTAAACTTAAAATTTCATGAATGCTATATTTTGAGGCTTCGATCGTACTTTTTAGCGGTGTTAATTTATTATTTGTATTATCAAGCATAATTTTAACAATATCTTTTACGCTCATATCTTTAGTAAAAGTATAAGTATCAGGAAATAAGTAACCTTCTAAAGGATATCTAATTCCTTCTTTTAAAATATCATCAGTTAAAAACCAATATTTACTAATAAGTTCTTTTAAATAATCTTCATCACTTAACTCTTTTAAAACATCATCCGCCGTTTTATTAGTTAAATTTGCTATTATTCCCGCATAGGCTTTAATACTTAAGCCTTCAACAAAAGTAGTTTTAATACTTTCATCAATGACTTCTCCTTTATTTAATTTGTGAATTATGTCTTTAGCACTCATACTAGGACTTAATTCATATTTTCCAGCTTTTAGACTTTTTTCATTATTTAAATAAGCATATATATATAAAGCTAGTTTGTTTTTAATTAAGCCTTCGCGAGAGAGTTCGTCTATTATTTCTTTAGTTCCTGTG
>CAOVIS010000014.1:0-4224 GCA_948543905.1 uncultured Bacilli bacterium | reverse complement strand
TAAACTCTACTTTTTCATAATTAGACTTTACTGGAGACAAACTATAAAAGTAAAAGCCAATAGTTCCTCCTATTAATAAAACCAATACCCCTAGAACAATAATTATTATTTTTTTCATATACCTCTTATCCTTTATTATTCATCTATTTTATCTTCAATAGATGCTAAGAGACTTTCAATTAAGTCCCACTCTTTATCAGTTTTAATATCTTGAAGTTCTAACTTTTCACCATTTTTATTATAAGTAGCCGCATATGTTGCAATCGAATTATCTTTATCCTTAATATTATCTGTAAATACTATATAACTTTTCTTATTCTCTTCAGAAACAAAAGTAAATAGTACTTCATATTCTATTGTTTTTCCTTCTTTATTAGTTACACTAAAAAATCTTCCTTTTTCACTGTTCATTTTTGTTCTCCTTTTGAGCCATAAAAATTTCTAATATTAATACGGCTGCTAATCCATCAATAATTTTCTTACGTTTACTTCGTGAGGTATCACTATTTATTAATATACTCTCGGCCTCAACAGTACTTAATCTTTCATCAATTAAAAAGATGGGAATATCTGTTTTTTCTTCTAGTAATTTTTTAAAATTTAAGCTTCTCTCACTTGCAAAACCCATAGTATTATTCATGTTTTTAGGAAGCCCTAAAGCAATGGATTCTATATCAAATTCAGCTAATATTTTTAGTAATTCTTCACAAGCAGATTCATAATCATACTCGGGGAATCTAATAACTTTTAAAATTCTAGCTAAAGTTTTAGTTTCATCTGTAATTGCCACCCCAAGGGTTTTGGTGCCTAAATCTAGGCCTAAATATCTCATTTTTTTAATTCCTACTTTCTTCAAGTACAGTTAACATTTTAACAAATTTTTATTAAAATAGCAATACTTCCTCCTAAGTTTCCTTGTAACCAGAAAAAAATAACCTCAAAAAGTTATTTTTTAATGCTTGAACAATTGCCTTTCCACGTTACTACTGTATTGTCTTTTTCATTTAAGGCATAATTATAGCAAATTGTATTATCTTCGTTGCAAATAGCCGTAGCACACTCTTTTTTTAATTTTTTTTCTGCTTTAGCATGATTTATTTTAGGCACTATTAAAGTCATAATTAAAACTAATATAATAATTAAAACTATCATAACTATGGCAAATGATCTTACGCTCACTTCTTTACTCATAAAAATTCTCCTATAAAAGTGGGGTTACAAATTTATTTAAAATAATAAATAATAAAATAAAAATTGTAGACCCAATAAAAATTGCTTCATATAATTTAATAGTTTTAAGTTTTATTTCCTTTTTTTCTTTTTTCATGTTAACCTCACTTTTTAATTTATTTTATCATATTATAAATATTTTGATAAGTACTATTTAGGTATTTTAGTTATTATTTTTAAAACTATTCCATTTGCATTTTGTAATATTTAATTTTCAGGATTAATAAGTTCTCTTTTTATAGTTTTTTCCTTTTTAAAAGATTCATCAAAATCAGCTCGCAATTTATTTAACATTGCAATAGTAGTAGGATTCCCATTTTCTATTATTCTAGCTTCTACTTGTTTTTTTAAAGAACTTACAGGCAGAATAAGATTTGGACTTTTATATGCAGCATCACTTAACGATACAATATTACTCACACCACTCGTAATTCGCTCAGTTGAATAAACTAAAGATTCAAAACTATTACTTGTCACCATCCATATCAAATTGCCTTCTTCTTCATTATAATATGATGATATATAAATAGAATCTGGACTACGAGTGGCAAAAGTCTCTTGAATTTTACTTAAAAACTCTATTCCTTTTTGATTTAATTCTATACTTTCTAAATCTGTTTCTTTTTGTTTTTCTATATACAAAAATATGTCTTCTTCACCTTCGCCGATATAAATATAAAAGAAAGGAAAACCACTTCTTAAACAAATAAAATAGCCTTTAGGTCTTTGATCTAAATATCCATGGCCTAGGTTACTATCCCAGTGAGGCGGGCGAAATTCTATTCCCTTATTTCGAAATTGGCTAAAGCTTTTTTTGGACTTAAGCCAATAAGGCTCTTCATTAAAAACACTAATAAATATATCTCTAATTTTTGTTTCTAACTCAGTAAATTTAGGTTTATTCATTGCAGCTTTTCTTCTTTTTTCTCTTTCTTCAAGAGATAGATGGGCACTGGTTATTAAACCTAAATCATATAAAATACCACTATGAAGAGAGATTAATTCTTTTCTTTCAGGATATTTTAAAGTATAGAAATATTTTTCTAGAACTTCTTGATATTTAGCCATTAAAACCTTTCTTTCTTCTGCATTAGCATTATTAATTAAATTTAAAATTTTTACTATTTCTTCTTTTGTCATCATAAATCACTCTTTTGAATAAATATAATATCACATTACCCTTTTAATTGCAAGGAATAAAATGGCCTAGGGCTTCAAAAGTTTCCTAGGCACTAATCGATATTTATATCATATCCTTGCTATATGTGTCAAGAATTTTTTTCGATTTTCTATAATTAAAAGTTACCTCTTGATTACTTATAGGCATTCATCTATCCATATTTTTATTTTATGATTGCTATAAATAGGTCCGTCATGAACTATTGCTATACTGTCAATCACTCTACTTAATGCTACATATATAGCATTCTTAGTAGATGCCGTTTCAATTTTTTTATTTAATTTCATATATTGTTTTAAATCACTCGTTGGATAAATTATAGTTTTTGCAAAAGTACAACCTTTTGAATTTTTATAATTTATATTTTTATAATTATCTTTAACTTTAGTTTTTTTGTTATATCTTAATTTAATGAGGTTGTATTTGCTAAGATCAGATGTCCAAACAACAAATATTCCTTGTGATAGGCCCTTTAATCTTGGCTTCAAATACATTAATCGCATTTGTTCGCCTCCTTTTTCTTGTCGCATATAATTAATTTTTCATACAAAAAAGACTAAGATACGTGACATAATAGTCATCTTAGCCTAATTTAAATATAAATATTAACTATAATTGGTTCTCTTAACCTCGCATTTTTACATTCAGGTATTTTATCTCTATATCTTAAAATATCATCTTTTGTAATAATTATACGGGTTAAGAACAAATCATAATCATCTTTTATTTTGATTGGTTCGTCTTTATGGACGCTTGAGCCGCGGCTAGTCTCGCAACAGGGATACGATAAGGAGATGAAGAAACATAATCTAATCCGATCTCTTCGCAAAAATCTATACTTTTAGCATCGCCAGCATGTTCGCCACAGATTCCAAGTTCAATATTAGGCCTTATTTGTTTACTTTTAGTAATGGCCATTTTCATAAGGCTACCAACACCTTCAGTATCAAGGCTCGCAAAGACATCATTTGTAAAAATATTTTTAGCATAATAATCGCTTAGATATACTCCTGCATCATCTCTTGAAAAGCCATAGGTCATTTGAGTTAAATCATTAGTGCCAAAGGAGAAGAATTCAGCTTCCTCAGCAATTTTATCAGCCATAAGACAAGCTCGTGGGACTTCAATCATTGTTCCAACATTATATTTTAAATTCCAATTATTAACTTTTAGTACTTCTTCAGCAGTTTTGATAATAATATTTTTAATATAACGAAGTTCGCGCACATCGCAAGTAAGAGGAATCATTATTTCAGGAGTAACTTTTAAGCCTGCGTGAGAGACAATTATAGCCGCTTCAATAACAGCCCTTGTTTGCATAACAGCAATTTCGGGATAAGTTATTAAAAGCCTACTACCACGGTGGCCCATCATAGGATTAAATTCACGCATATCTTCAATTCGTTTTTTTAAAACTGCAAAAGGTATATTAAGACTTTGAGCAAGTTCATTTATTTCCATATTGGTAGATGGTAAAAATTCATGTAAAGGAGGATCTAGATATCTTATAGTAACACTATTAGGACTCATGGCTTTAAACAATTTAACAAAGTCATCTCTTTGATATGGAAGAATATTTGCAAGAGCTTCTTCTCTTTCTTCTTTAGAATCAGCAACTATCATTTTACGAAAGTTAAAGATTCTTTTAGTATCAAAAAACATATGCTCAGTACGACATAAGCCTATACCTTCAGCCCCAAATTTTTTAGCTATCAAAGCATCTCGCTCATTATCGGCATTAGCTCTTACTTTTAGGCGTCTATTTTTATCTACCCAGGTCATAAAGGTTTCAAAATCCCCACTGATACTTGCAT
>CAOVIS010000013.1:11303-16557 GCA_948543905.1 uncultured Bacilli bacterium | reverse complement strand
TTTCAGCAATGACAACGCTATCAAAAGTATTGCCAATAACTTCTACACCTTCTACTTCCGCAGTTCTAAGAGTAAACTTTTCCCATATGTTTAACCAATCGATATTTTCACTATTTTTAATATGACTTTTTAATTTATTACATGATATTTTCATTTTTTGTCTCCTAATCTATATTAAATTCTTTTAAGTAACGAATATCACCACTGTTAAATACTCTGATATCGCCAACTTTATATTTCATCATAGCAAGTCTTGTTAGGCCTATGCCAAAAGCAAAACCCGTGTATTCTTCAGGGTCGATGCCACCAGAGCGAAGAACATTAGGATGAATCATACCACATCCGATAAGTTCAATCCATCCAGCATTTTTACAAGTTGGACAGCCTTTGCCCCCACACATAACACAACTAATATCCATTTCATAACTAGGTTCAGTAAAGGGGAAAAACCCAGGACGTAAACGTACTTTTATGTCACTTTTAAATACTTCACTTAAGATTACTTGCATGACATACATTAAATTCTCAATGGAAACGCCTTTATCGATTACCATACCTTCAATTTGAAAAAAAGTATTTTCATGATTGGCATCTAAATCTTCATTGCGAAAAGTACGACCAGGAGCACATATTCTTAGAGGAGCTCCATAATTTTCCATCGCATGAATCTGATTATCACTAGTTTGGGTTCGAAGAAGCATGCCATTATCTAGATAATAGGTATCTTGCATATCACGAGCAGGGTGGTCTTTAGGAACATTTAAAGCCTCAAAATTATAGTATTCACTTTCCATTTCAGGACCACTTACAACTGTAAAGCCCATTCTTTTCATGATGTCTGTTACTTCTTTAGCAACAATTGTTACGGGGTGGAGAGAACCGCTTTTAACTTGATAATCTGTTGTATCATCAAATTTAACTTCAGTTTCATTTAAATTATCTAAAGCTTTTATAATTGTCTCTTCTAATTCTTTTTTTATTTTGTTAATTAGACTGCCATATTTCTTTTTATCTTCAATATTCATATCTTTAAGAGAAGATAATAAGTTTTGCATTTCACTTTTTTTACCTAAAAATTCAGCTTTGATATTGGCAATATCAGCCTCTTTTTTAGCACTTTTTAAAGATTTTTCTAAATTTTTTTTAATATTTAATAATTTTTCTTCCATAATCTATTTTTCTCCTAATTCTATTATATATTTATTATAACCTCTTTTTGCTAACTCTAAATATGCTTCCCACACAGTATTTGGTATAGATTGCTCTATTTGATAGCCTTTTTGCGCATATAATTTCATACGCTGTACATCTCCAACCAAAATAGCAATTGCTTCTTTATAATCCCCATTTATTTCTGCGTATCTTTTAAAATACTTATCCATTTCTATGGTCTCACTAGTAACTACACACTCTTCATCAGGAAATACTTTTTTAAATGTTGCATAGCATCTTCTTTCCATATAAGGTTTCTGAACTATTAAAAATGAATTTATATTTAGTTTCTTTTCTTCTATCATTTTTTTGTAAATTTAAAATTATCACCAGTATTAGTTGATTTGTTTTCTAGGTAAATTTTGTTTTTAGGAACACCTAAAGAAATAGCAATATCATAAAACTTTTCAGATTCATTTTTTTCCCAACTTTCAGTGCATTTTCCTCTTCCACCGGAAAAAATTATTATATTAGCATAGCCTTTTTGATAGAGTTCTGCACATTTTTGGGGAACGGCAAAATCATTACACCCAAGTCCTATAATACAATCACATTTGTGAATTTTCATATTCAGATGCATATAATCCCAAAGAATTTTAGCTAATTCTAAATCTGTCATAAACCACCTCCAAATACTAAAAAAAGCCTAGAATATTGGGACGATATAGAATCGCGGTACCACCCAACTTCTAGGACTTACTAGCTCTTTATTTCGTTTATAGCACGACATACTATTAAAACTCCTAAGCATGAAATTCGAGTTTATTTATTGTCTTTAGATACTTTCAGCCTATGATATCTAATCTCTTTTTAGAATTAAATAAATCTACTAAGTACTCAATCAACGTTTATGTGATTATTTTAACATTTAATTAGGAAAATTGCAACTATAATTTTTATTAAGATACTATTTTATAGGGAGAGACTTCCGAACCATCACCTGAAAAAGGAATATCAGCACGGAGATTTATGACTGGTCTAAGGCCATTTTTAGTATTAACACGTTCAGAATAAATAGCTCCAAATGAATCTATCGAAAAAACTGTAGCATAGCTGCTGCCATAACTAGAGGGAGATAAGGTCCAATATTTACTTGCTGTATATAAATAATGTGTACTATTTTTGATGTGTCCAAAGCTTCCTGCAAATATTATTTCATCACTTGTTATCATTCCAACGGGATATTTCAATTTGTGATTTCCAATATCTTCTGTATTTATTGTAAATAAATCTATTTCTTTATTAATACATTTTAGTGATGGTAATTGAACATTTCTTATACTTGAATTTTTCATACTTCTTCCATAAGGTCCGTAAGCAGTTGCGTTTTTTCCATATCCACTTTTCGTATCATTTGTTAACCAAATTTCATTTCCAGTATTTATGCTTCGATCATTGCAAAAACCAGTTTTATTATCTGCATAATTTCCATATCCTTTGTCTATAATATTTGTTTTATACCATTTATCTATTTCTGTTTTAACGTTGCTATTATATAAATTACTATGAGCTTGTTCATAATTAGTGGTATTGTCACCATTATTTATGCTATTCATATATCCCACAAATGTATTATCAACAAGTGCATTATTAAATACATATAGAGTTTCATTTATCATGGTTGTTGTTCCTGTTTTGTTAGAACTTGATATATCTCCTTTTGCCTCTCCTTGATATATCATACGAATTGTACCATTTCCATTTATTCTAATTATTCGCCAATAAAATCCGGCAAATTCTACCCAGTTATTTAAACTTCCTTCTAAGCCTCTAAAATAGTATGATGTTCCATAATCATCTGGGGCTGTATATACCCCTGTATCACTCTCTGTTGCTATACCACTAAAGCTTGTCTTTTCTCCTTTGGATTGTTTTTTTATTTCATCAGCTAGAATTAAGCCATTTAGTTTATCAAAATATAAGTAACAATTAGTGCTTCCATTTAAGTTAGTAATATTTATAGAATAGTCACTAGCCATTGATGGTTTTGCTCCATTACTACAGATTGATTTTTCTTCATTTAATTTGTAACCTGATGTTGGGAAAGTATTT
Organism: uncultured Bacilli bacterium; assembly: GCA_948543905.1. The sequence goes on along the minus strand of CAOVIS010000013.1, from coordinate 13,293 downwards.
GTTGATTCATATATACCATCTTTCTCAATGTAGAAAGCCATGGCTCTATTATCTTTAATCTCTTCTATTGATATAAATTTACTTGTATTATCTTTAATATATAAAGACATACTTAATACTCCTGTTAATAACATACAAGATACTAACAATGTCTTTTTACTTTTTTTCACTATAACAGCTCCTTATTGAGGCACATATGCCCCACTTTTTAAAATTATAACATTATGGGGCAAATTTGTCAATGTTTTATTGTGGCAAGTTTGGTACTATTCTTATAGGTGAAATATAATGCTAAAAGAATACAGAATAAGAAAGAATATAAGTCAAGAGAAATTAGAAAAGATAACAGGCTTAGACCGAAAAACGATTTTTAGAATTGAAAATGATATCAATACACCAACTTTAGATACTTTTGCTAAAATTGTGACCGCTCTTGATTTAACAGATAGAGAGATTGTTTTTGAAGTTAAAAAAATAGCCAATATTAAAAATAATAATGCTTAAGTTTCTAAAATATTTATACGACTTTAAGCTTGTTATTCGTCCAATCTATAGTGAGCAAAATATTTTTTATATATCATTTTGCGCCTACTACAAAATTTATAACTATGAAATAAATTAAGTCTAAGTGCTGATTATCTTCTAGGTAAAAATGATAATTCTAAATATTATAAATAAGTATTAAGTTTTTCTTGACCAAATTGTAAACGTTTGTTATAGTTAATTTAAGCGTTAAGGCTAATGTCTGCCATCAGGGGTATTTGTCCTTTTTAATTATAATCTCTTAAGGGGTTTTGGTTAGAGAGGAGTGAGTGCTTATGATAGTTCACTTAAAAGTAATTTTAAAAAAGAATAAAAAAAATGGGCATTGGTATTCAATGTCCGCATTTTGTTAAGAAGCAGGCATTAGGATAAAACCTAACACTTACTAAAGTTAATATTATCATATTTTTTAGATATATACAAGATAATTTCTTGTTTTTTATCTTTTAGGGCTTATATCTTTGGATATTATCTGATAAGTATGACTATTGCGATAAATTTGCATTTCTTCTAAAGTCATTTTAAATAGTTCCTTTTATTTGTCCATATGAAGAATACCATTTAAATGGTCATATTCATGAGAGAATACAGTTGCTTCAAATCCTTCTATTGTTTTACGTTCTAAATTCTTTCTATTCATTTATTTTATCGATTTCTTTTATTTTGGTAAAAAAATTCACTTAAGCCTTCGACATATTTATTTTGAGGATTCGCGATATAAATAGCTTGTATTTCGTTATCTTGAAGCCTTTTTTGAACTATATTTATAGTATCGCGAGTAATTTCAGTCCAATACATGATAAATTCATTATTAGTTCTTTTTATGATAAGACCTTTTAAATTAAAACTGTCAGCTTCTTCACCAGTTAAAACCGGAGTTAAATTGTCAATTATATTTTGGGATATTATTACTTGGCCATCTATTCCTATGGCATTTATTAGATTTGGTAAAATAATATCAATACGATTAAGACATTCATAATTTATATTAGAATATTCTATTCCGATCAAGTTTTTTAAAACTACCATGCTAGTTTTTTGATATTCAATATTTAAAAATTCTTTAAAATTAGTTAATTGAAAAGGGCTAGAGAAGTGTAATAAATCTATTTCTTTTAAGTCAGTATTTTTATTGGCCATTTTGTGTTCTGTTTTTTTGCGACTTAAGAATAAAGCATATTCTTTAAAATTTTGACGATATTTATGAGCTTCAGAAGTTGAAATGCCAAATTCATCGGCGAAAAGTATATTTTTAAAATATTCTGTATCTTCTGGTAGTTCATTATCTTTAGAATCATAGAAGTTAACTTTGATATCAAAACTATTATAAATACCATTTTCTTTAGTTCCTTCTAATAAATATAGAGCTTGTTTTTCAAGAGTTTTAATAAATATTATTTTAGTACTACTGGTTCTAGTAGATGCCTTATAGCAAACGCTATAGTCT
>CAOVIS010000013.1:7328-11293 GCA_948543905.1 uncultured Bacilli bacterium | reverse complement strand
GTTATAAATATTTAAGGTTACAACGGTTGTATTATAGTAATAAGCAAAATTTAGTAAATCATCCGATATAATTTCATAATTAATACCTATATTCCTAATATCTTTTTCTAATGATTTATTAATTCCTATTTTATAAACTACATGAGCTCCATATTTTTTGAAATCATTTAAAATAAGGGCTACAATTTCTTTAAATATTTGACTTTGTTGCAATTCTAAAGGCAAAGCTTTAAATAGCTGTTCCACTTGCATCACCTTCATAGCTGGATATTTTAGCATATGATTAAAGCAAAATCAAGAAAAAAGAGAATCTTAATAATTCTCTGCTTTAAGTTCCATAAAACTTTGTGGATGTGCACAAACTGGACATACAACTGGAGCATTCTCTCCAACATAAACATACCCACAGTTTCTACAAATCCAAACTGTTTCTTCACCACGTTTAAATACTAAGTCATCATTTATATTACCAACTAACTTCATATATCGTTCTTCGTGATGTTTTTCAATTTTTGCAACTTCTTCAAAAAGTTTCGCTATACGATCAAAACCTTCTTCTTTTGCTACTTTTGCAAATTCTTTATACATTTGTGTCCACTCATAGTTTTCACCACTAGCAGCATCTTTTAAATTTGTAAGTGTATCTGGGACTTTGCCTCCGTGCAATTCTTTAAACCACATTTTAGCATGTTCTTTTTCATTATTAGCAGTTTCTTCAAATATAGCTGCTATTTGTTCATAACCATCTTTTTTGGCTTGAGATGCATAATAAGTATACTTATTTCTTGCTTGTGATTCTCCTGCAAAAGCAGCCATTAGATTGGCTTCAGTTCTTGAGCCTTTTAATTCCATAAATCATTACCTCCAATAAATATTATATCTAATAAGCTAAAAGATGTAAATATAAATCCGACCTTTTAAATTATTTTACAATTTTATAATATTATGTTATAATACTTCCTACAAGAAAGGGGTTTTTTATATGCCTAATATATATAAAATTTTTAATATTTTACCGGATGCAGATATAGTAAGTATGGTTGAGGCTTTTAAAAACGCTTGTCTAAATAGTCCTAGAGATACATTTTTGTATACTAATTATTTATATATCCTCATAAATCCTACAAGAAAGCTTATGTATGATGCTTCTTTATTTAATATCGATATTAGAACAATTGTTAATAGATATGATGACTATATTATTATTAGTGAAGAAGATGAGTACACTTTATTAAATTTTGCTATATGGTTAGAGACTTATCAAAATGCATTTTATGACTTAAAATATCAAACTTCTAATAAAAAATTCAAACAAGATGTAGAAGCTTGGTACGATAAAATAAGCGAGATACTTAATTCTTTAAAAGAACTTATTACTTCAATTTATTTAATATAATTCTATTTATTTGCCTCATCAATTAAGGGTTTATCAAAATAATCATTAGTATAGATAGCAACAGAAGGATGAACTTCTACTTTTTTTGGTTCTTGAGTATTATTATTTAGGGGTTTTACCTCATTTTTTTTATTTTTAGGATTAGTGGTTATATCTACTAAATAACCAATTAATGCAAATACTAAAATTAATGATATAACTAAAAACCAGATGTAATTATTAAGTAAAAAATCAATTAATCTATCCATGATGACCTCCTATTTAAACTTTATGTTGAATATTTTAAGATATGCTTATATTACCGTTTTCAGGGACAATGTGAATCCATGTATTACCATCATTAACTTTTATTTTAGTGCCGTCTAGATAAGTATAGATGGTTTGCTCATTTCTTTTTTCTTTGTGCCATTTTATAGGAATAGAATATCCTCCGGTTATAAGAAAACCATCGCCTGAACCAATGTTGTTAAGATTTTGCCGTCCTTTATCATCACCACTTATATTATTATTTGGTACTTTATATGTTATTATGTTTTTAACTGTGTATTGCTCTTTAGTTTCATAATCAGTATGGGATTTATTATTTACTGATTGCTTATAAGTATTAGAATTACTATCATATTCATAGTTAGTAGTGAAATAAGCTGAGTATTTTAAGTCAATTTTAGTTGCTTCTTTACTGTTTTCAATGTTTGCAATATCAATATTAGTAGCACTATAATCTAAGAGCAAAGGTTTATTAATATCTGTGCGAAACTTACGAATATTTACTAAATTTTCCATAGCTTTTAAATTAGCAAAACCTGTATGTTCCGTACTTACAGGGAGTTTTTGTCTAAAAAAATAAGGGCTGCCATAAGTAAGACCATTAATATTATTAATACCAAGTGTTGATATATCGCTTTGGGCTTGTGGGCTCCAGCCCCAATGAATATAATAAGCATCATTTTCCATAGCATAATCTAAGTAATAATGCCTTGCAGAACGTACACTTCCAACTGTTTCAGGTAAATTGTCTTTAAATAATGCTAAATATCTAGTTATCCCCCCTTCAACAACTATTTCATAAACTAAATAAGCTTGTTGTAAACCTGTATGATAAGGACGAGCAGCACTTAGATTATTTATCATAACCGCATATGGTCTAGATTTACTATTTATATCTACTATTTGGACCTCAGGATTTATTGTTTCATTATCAATATTGGTAAAATTTTCCTCTTTATTTTCATTTTTTGTTGTTTTAGATGTTTCTTCTTTGCCGCTAAAAACTTTTATTAAACCAAATGTTATGCCACCTATTAAGATGAGGCTTATAACTATTAAAATAATTAAATTCTTTTTTTTAAGTTTTAATTTCATTTTTATCACCACTTTAATTATATAAAAATTATATCACGATTATTATTTATTGTAAATTATTATATTACTACTACTAGTTAACACAAATTTGACATTTTATTGTTTTTGATAAAATATAAGTTAATAAAAGGGGGTATTTTTTAATGGATGAAAAAACTATTAGAGATTTAAAAAATCGAAATATAGAGTTAATGGATATTGATATTTATGAAAAAATGAGATTAATATTATTTTTAAAAGATTTTAAAATCCCATATCGCGATAATATAAATTTGCCTCATAAAATGACTTTTGGAGTAGAAATAGAATATGAGGGTACTAGCAAAGATAAATTTGACGAAATCATAAAAGAAGAATTTAGAGTTTAGAAGTTTTAATTCAACAACCGATTCCGTAATTATTCAAGATGAAATTAATACTGTAACAAAATTAGTTATGGCCGCGATGAGCCCAATACCAGATTATTATTTTAATTATAGGCAATATGAATTAGAATGTACAAAAAGCGAAAATGACTATTTAGAGTCTTGTAATGAAATTGATTTTTATCAGGCACTTACTTTTGCAGATATGGTATTTAATAATTTATTTGATAAAATATGTTTTTTAAAACAGTATTGTAAAGATTATGAACCATGTAGTATTAATACTGGTAATAATTATGTGAGAAAGATTGTATTATGATGACTTATTATTTAGCTTATGGCAGTAATTTAAATGCTAATATTTTTAAAAAAAGATGTCCTAATGCCAAATTGGCGGGAATTACTCTTATTTATGATTATACCCTTGTGTTTAGAGGAGTTAACTGATAACGGTTATCTTACTTTAGAAAAACAACTTGGAAGCTATGTACCAGTGGCGATTTTTGAAATAACTAAAGAAGAAGAGAGATTTTTAGATAAGTATGAAGGTTATCCTAGTCTTTATTATAAAATACATTTGTCCATTACAATTAAAGGTAAAGGAGTAATGGCGATGGTATATATTATGAATAAGGGATATAATTATTGTTTACCAGATGTGTCGTATGTAGAAATTTGCAGTAAAGGCTAATTTTAAGTTTGATAAAAATTTACTTATAAATGCCATTAATAATACTGCTATTAAAATCAATAAAAGTAGATAGAGTATCATAACTTCTATCTTTTTATTTCATCACTTTTTACCATTTGTACATAAACAAAAGCTAAATCCATCATTTCTT
>CAOVIS010000013.1:0-7318 GCA_948543905.1 uncultured Bacilli bacterium | reverse complement strand
GGTTAGAAAATTAATAAAATCAATTATATATTCATATCTTTCATCAACAATATTACTCTCTTCATTAGGATATTCTCTTGCTTCTTTATCAGAATTGTAGTTCTTAACAAATTTTATGCCTCCAACTGGTTTATAAAAAATAATTTGGATATAATTTAGAGCTGGTTGTAATAATATTTCATTTAACATTAACTCTTTGTTTGAAGTATTATATAAATCCTCTATTCTAATATTAATATCTTCTAGAGCAGCATCAGGATCACTACATAAAAAACCGATACGATAGCAATTAATATCATTAGGAATATTTCTATCACGAACATTTACAAGGTCAGTTGTAGGTATTTTTCTTTCTTTATAAAAATATGCTTTACCTTCCATTAGGCCAATAAAATACTCAAGTACAGGGACTATTTCATCGCAAATATAAATAGAAGCTCTACTTACACTTTTAAATTCTTCAGTTAAAGCTTGTTCTTTGGCTTCAAGAGATTTTCTTTCTTGTATTAGAGCTTCCTGAGCCTTTTTTATTTGTTCTAATCTTACTAATTGTTTTTCTGTCATTTTTATTCCTCTTTCTAATTAATTAGTTGGTTTATTGTTATTTCTATTTGGTCTTCATCTTTAGAAATAGCTTCAATACAATTTTCAAAAATATAGTTTAAATCACAGTCAAGCATTTCCACTCCTGATTTAATAATATCCCGAGAACAACCACGAGCAAAAGTTTTGTCTTTAAATTTCTTTTTTAAAGTAGATGCTTCCATCCCTTTAGCATTATGACTAGGTCGCATATTTATTAAAGAGGCAATTATCCCAGTTAATTCATCAATAGTATATAAAACTTTTTCCATATAATGAACTGGGGCGATATCAGAACAGATATTATAACCATGACTACAAACGCCATGAATTAATTCAGAACTTGCTCCTTCATTTTCTAATAATTCTATGACTTTATGACAATGACTTTCAGGATACATTTCATAATCTAAGTCATGTAGTAATCCGACAATACCCCAAAATTCAATATCATAATTATTAATCTCAGCAAAATGACGCATAATGCTTTCAACCATTAAGGCATGTTTTATGTGATAAGGTTCTTTATTATATTTTTTTAAAATTGTAAGTGCTTCTTCTCTATTCATATTTCCACCTAATTTTCTAATTAAATTATAGCATTAATAATATATATAGTCAAAAGAAAAAGAGTGAACTTGTCACTCCATTAGACTCTTGATAATAAATAATTTATGCCTTGCATACCATCATATTTACTTCTGATACTAGCATTAGTAAAGGTAATTACACCGCCGAGGCCTGCAGAAGATAGATTGTATTTTTTAGAGTCAGCGATTGAAATATCAGACTGAGCGTGTTGATATGAAGCATAAAAAGTTATGTTATCATTTGTGTAATAACCACTATAAGCCATGTAGTTTACAAAATCATGACCAGCATCAACTAAATTCATAGATATACCAGCGCCATTGCTAAACATTTTGGAATTTGTTCCTCCTTTTTGATAATCTATACTTTTTGTTTGATTATTGCTATCCTTATATTATTGTTGTCCCCAAAAAGTTGTGATATTTAAACCTGAGCCATTATGTCTTATAGCAATGACATCCACAGACTTAACATTAGGTTGCTTTAGCCATTTATTAGTAGTAAAGGTAGAAAACCATTTATCAGCTCGTTTATTTGAAAGTAATAAGCTTAATCTTTTATATGAAGTTTGATAGCAAGCTTGAGAATTTCCTTCAGTGCATCTTCAGTTAGATAATAACTTTCAGATTCGATTATTTTACCGTTTAAGACTAAATCTCTTTGACCTTGGATTATAGAAGTTTCAGTATAATTATTTAAATAAATATTTCTTAAATAATCATACTCTTCTTGGGTGGCAAGTTCGTAAAAATCATTTCCAACAGCATTTTTTAATTTTTCAACCATTACTTTATCTATTACTACGCCATTTTTATTAATATAAGTATCACTTTCGGCAAATACGGCAGTTAAGCCAACACAAAACATCCCTAAAATTAAAGTAATATATTTTATACTTTTTTTCATTTTTCTTTTTCCTTCCTTTTTTTAATTAATAGTTACATGAAACCACTCTTTATTAGCAACAACTAATAATCTAAATAGTGTAATGTTATCGTCACCTGATAAATAGTATTCATCATGTATTTTTTGATACTCCTTATAGTTTAGTTCTTCCCCAAAATGAGTTTTATATGGAGTTTCTTTTGAATAATAATCATACCAGTTTATTACAATTTTTTTAATCTCTTCTTCATATTGACCTGGCCATGAACCTTCTTCAATAAACTTATACATCTGTTCTGGTGTGAACATTGCTTCTTTATACTCAGATTCTGCTACAACATGTATTTCTTCATCTGGTATTTCTTTTGTATTTAATTTTTTAAAAACTAAAAGTGATGCATATCCTAATATGGCTGCTAGAATAATTATTAGAGTATAAGTTTTAATTTGTTTTTTGTAAATTCTTAATTTTCGCATTTTTTAGTTCCCTTCTAAAATAATTTAAAATTATCTTTACTGCTGGATAATAATAATTTAAATAATTTTTTACTACTGATTTTGTAGTATTCCCTTCTTATTTTTTCATATTCTTCATAACTTAATCGTTTGCCCCAAGAAGTTATAAAGGGAGTTGTTTTAGGATAGTAGTCATACCAATTAATTATGATATCATAAAATTCATTGGTGTTAGGCCATGATTTTTCTTCGATAAATCCATAAATTTCTTTAGGAGTGTATTTAGTTGTTTTAGTAATGGCTAAGTAATCACTATTGATTGGATATTGTCTTTTGTCATTATTAAAAACTTTAAAACTTATAATAGCTAAATAAGTAAATAATATTATTAAAACAAAGCTGATATTCTTCTTGGACATATAGGTCCTCCTTCCACGCTAATCTTAACATTTGGTTATTAAAAAAAGCAAGGAAGAATTGCTTCACTTGGAAAAATTTAGAGTCTAGTTAAACTAGAATCACTTATTAAGTTGTATTTTTCACACATTTTATTGTAGATATTATTTAGATCTGGGCACTCACCTAACTTACAGGTTAAATCTTTAGTATTAGGGTTTAGATTTGCTTCCATCACTAAAACCCCGTAATTAGAGTTATAATAAGTTTTAATGGTAATTAAATCTTGATCAACTTGATATACCAAATTATAAGTTAAATCATTAACAGTTTCAGTATAGTTAAAAGTATTAGTATTTAAATCATATATTAATTTTAAATTTTCTTCTTCTTTTTCATAATAGTTTTTGTAATACATAGAGTAACCATTATTTTTTAGAAGAGTTTTAGTGTTTTGTTTTTTTATTAAATACTCTTGTTTAGTTTGATATTTAGTAGCTTCTCTAACCCCCGTAAGTTTTAGATTATACTCTTTTGTTTTAAGTTCATTATTTTCATTATAGGTTATTTTTAAAGTTAAATATTTCTTATTTTTTAAAAAGTTTTTAGGGAAATAAATAGGGTTACAAGTGTTATCGATTAAAACAAGATTAGTATTACTATCTTTATAAACTATTTCTTCAATGTCGTTTTCTTTATTTAAATAAATAGAGTAATTCAGAATTTCAGAATTCTGTTTAGTTATTTTATCTATTTCTAAAATAATATTATCATTATTTATAACAAGTAGAGAATTACCGAGATTAAGTTCCTCATGACTTAACACATAAACTTTAAATCTTTGACAACTAACAAAGAAATAAAATAGTAAAAAGAAAAAGATAAGAGACATAATAAAAAGAAGTATTTTAGAAGTTTTAGAAAAAATTTTAGATTTCTTTTTTTGGTTATAGAAATTATTAAAGAAGTCATATTCTAATATTATACTTAACTCTTTTATAATTTCAAGATCTGGAAGATTTTTACCTGTTTCCCAGTTACTAATGGCCTTGTTTGTGACATTTAGTTTAGTTGCTAAATCACTTTGAGTTAGATTCTTCTTTTTTCTTAAATCAGCGATTAAATTTCCTAATTCTTTATTTGGCATATATATTCCTCACTTCTTGTTAATGTTCTTAATCTAATTATATAAGATAGAGCTAGTTAGTTCAAGTATTTTACCATTTAAAAAAAGTAATATTTATTACTCTTTTATAAATTTATTTATATTAAACGTCTACTTCTTGACATTACGTCAGGCATAAAATTAGTTAATTCTTCTACTTTATCATAAGCATGAAGATTTGCTCTTATTCCATTTAAAAGTCTAGATGATGAATAATTGTACCGTAAATCTTTTAGAGTTAAACCATTTATTTGTTCTTGATAATTATGTGAATAATATCTTTGGTTGCGTGACATAAAAAATTTTGTCAATTCATTTAAATCATGAAAGTTTCTTTGTTCCATTTGAGCCATTTGTGACAAGATCCAATAGATATTGGCTTTATCTTTTTCACTACAACTTAAATCGTTAAAAACTCTATTTAAACACGCTTTGGCTTCAGCAATATTTAAATTACAAACAGCAAGATAACATCTAATAGCGGAAGATAATTCATATCCTAAACCAATATTGCTATAAACAGGTACACTAATACTTTCATAATAATGATCACATCCATGGCCAGCACATCCTACATTACTGGAGATAATACTCCCTCTGGTTTCATGGCCTTGATAAACTTTTAAAGAGACATGTGAGCCCTCAACTGAGATATATCCCCTACCATTTCCTATATGTTCCATAATATCAAGACTAGGCACCTTACAATATTTAACTAAATTTGCAGCATTATTTAAAGCATAAAATTCCATATTTAAACCCTCCCTAAAAAAAGTATAGCATAAATATATTTTCAACACAATTATTTTATATCTTTTTAAAAGAAGTAAACCGGTATTGACCATTTTGTAATTGAAATGTATAAAGGTAAGTACTAGCACCTTCAAGGTAATCATCAATATTAATGTTTCTAGAGGAATTTATATCACGTTCAAAATAATCAAGTGATTTTTCTTTTTGATAGCTATCATAAATAAAGACTTTGAAAATATAATCACTCAAATCTTCACTAACATAAATCAATTTTTCAGTAATTTTGATGGTATCATCTTGTTTTTCTGCCTTAATAATCTTACGATAAAAAGCATCCATATTAGCGTCCCCACAACTTGTAATGATTTCATATTGCGAGATTTCTTTGCGATAATAATAACCACAAACATCATGATTAAGAACATAAGTATTTTCATGATAAAGACTTGTATCATAGCCAAATATGTCATGAACTCTATCCTCAATTTCTTTTTCAGGGATAAACTCAGGGATTTCACTACCACCATCTAAATAATCAGAAATAGCTACAGTAAGCATATATTTATTGGAGATAGTATTATTATAATATAAATCTGTCAAGACTAAAGAATTATTGCTAGGATTTACCTGTGCGTATAGTTCTTGGACAATATTTGAATTAATATCTAAGTATTCTATTGTTTTTTTAACAGTACTCTCAAAATATTTTAATAATGCAAAGACAAAAATCATTGTTAGAATAAAAATGGATATCATTAAAAATTTTTTCATATTAAGTTCCTTTCTTTCTAATTATTATAATATAAGGCCCTTTTAACAAAAAGATTATAAATTTTTTCAAATTGAACGCGATCGTAGGATTCAATACTTCCAGTATAAGAGTCGGATATATAAATATCCTTAGAATTAAAACCTACTATAACAACGCTATGAAGATTGCATAGCCAATTTATTTTTTCACCTGTTTCTTTGTAAATCCATGTATAACATTCATTAGTATCATCTAAATTAATTGATACCCATACTTGTACAGGTATTCCTTTTTTTACAAGATTTAAAACATTATCTAAAGAATTGCCTGTATAATTAATCATGCAGGTTTATAATAGTTACCAACCTCTTGAATAGGGGTTTCATAAACACCATAGCCATTATATGCTTTAGGATTTCCAACAAACTCAATTTCTGGATTACCGCCATAAATATTACCATTTTCTTGATATATTCCTGAGCCTTTTTTTAGCCTAGCAACTATTTCATCAGGTTTTACATTAATATTGTAATATTTTAAAATATTATAAAGAGCAATGCTTTCACATCCATTAGGATAGTTGGGATATTGGTTATAAGTAGAAAAATTTTTAAGCATATATGATTTGCTTGATTCTTTAATAGTGATAGTTCGCTCCTTAGCAAAATTAATATTTTTTGCTTTATAGATTATTTTGTATTCGCCAGGCTTGTTGTAATTAACTTGAGTATCATCTACTAAAAAAGATATATTTCCTTCTTTTTTATCTAACAATTTAACATCCTTTTTTAGATATAAAGATTCTCCGATTTCAATCGTAATAGGAGTAAGTCCAATAAATATGGGAGATAATTCATATTCTTTAATTGTCAAAACTACTGTTTTTTTAGTAATATTACCATATTTATCTTCGACCATTATTTCGATATTTTGATTACCTAGCTTTTTTTCAGGAAAAATTTCTTTTATTTTATAATCTGAAGACTCGGTTATCTTTGTTATAAAATCTTGAGCTTTAGGAAGTTCCTCGTAATCATAGATTTCAAGATTTTTCACTTCAACATTAGGAGCGGTTATGTCTTTGGGCTTAAATGATATAAATAGTAAAAATAAATCTCCAAATAATAACATTATAAAAAATATAAATAGGATTTTTAAACTTTCTTTTCTATTCATTTTATACCTCTTTACTAACTTATTGTATCATAAATTTTAGAAAATAAAAAGAACCTATTTCTAGGCTCTAATTTTATTACTCAATAATTTCTGATACTACACCAGCACCAACAGTACGTCCACCCTCACGGATAGAGAATTTAGTACCATTTTCAAGTGCAACTGGAGCAATTAATTCAACAGTCATGTCAACATTATCACCAGGCATAACCATTTCTACACCAGCAGGAAGTTCGATAACACCTGTAACATCAGTAGTTCTAAAGTAGAATTGTGGTCTATAATTTGAGAAGAATGGAGTATGACGTCCGCCCTCTTCTTTAGAAAGTACATACACACTAGCTTTAAATTTATGATGTGGAGTAACACTTCCTGGTTTAGCAAGAACTTGTCCACGTTCAACTTCGTCACGAGCGATACCACGAAGTAATACACCTGCGTTATCACCAGCTTGAGCAAAGTCTAGAGATTTACGGAACATTTCGATACCAGTAACTACAGTTTTCTTAGTATCTTTAAGTCCTACGATTTCAACTTCATCATTAAGATTTAATGTACCACGT
>CAOVIS010000012.1 GCA_948543905.1 uncultured Bacilli bacterium | reverse complement strand
AAACCATAAGGAACATTATATTTGCTTAAATAAAATTGTTGATCATATTTTTCTCTGTTTGCTTCAGCATAATATTTATCTTGAGTGTAAACTGGAGAAACATAGTCTATCATATAGAAACTTACGCTTTGTTTTTCATATGTAAAACCATTAAGCCAAATAAGATCTCCGTTACTTGTTCCATCTTGCATTACCATACGCATTAACTCAACATGATAATCTTTGAACCAATCATTATTAACGAATTCTCCTTGTAAATCATTAGTTTTAATTTTCTTCAATTTATTATTATCAAATAAATCTTTCATTATTTCAAAACGCTCTAAATAATCATATGTTGGAGATGGAAAACTAAATGAAAGTGGTGATATAATTTTATCAGTAGAATATCCAGCTGCTAAAGCTATCATCATTTTTTCATAAACGTAACCATTTTCTGAATTTATTTCATTTTGGTATTTGTGATATATATCAGAAATAACAGTTAAAAATTTTGTAGTGTCTGAAATCTCGCCAACTTCAATAACTTCTTCTATTATTCTATTATTACTTAAAATCCAATCTAATGTTTCAGATACTGCAGCATCTAAATCTGTAATATATTGAATATTCCAGTAACCTAATTTATGTACTAATTCTCTTTCAAGAATAAGTTTATAATTATTTTTATAATTGTATTCATAACTGTTAACGCCTAGAATATTATCATAATAATCTAATGTTTCAAGTTTAGCGTAATTTCCTTTATCACTTAAGACAAAATCTTTGGTAACTAAACGAGCATCAGCTATAGTTCCATGATCTGCTGCATTTGAACCGTTTGGATCAACATAAATACAAAGATATTTATATTCTGTAACATCTAAATCAACATCAATAGCTTCACTTGAGCCTGTTAAAACGCTAGTTTTATCTATTAGTCTATCCCAAGTTTTTCCATCTTTAGATGCAGTAATTCTAAACCAGATACTACCATTTGTTCCTCTTGATGCATCAACACCAAGTTTAGCAATAAATCTTGGAAATTGTGTTGAATATTCAGATATATCAAAAGTTACTTGTCCTTTTGCATGAACACCAAGACCTTTTGCAAATAATCTTTTTTCACCATTAATTATGAGACTTAAAACTCCTCCATCTTGGTTCTTATCTTTTTGGATTTCATGACCACCCCAGCCATTTTGGCTCATTCCAGAATCAGTTAAATAATCCAAATCAGATAAATATATAAAATTTTCACTAGGATTAGCACTTACAGCAATAGCATCTGTAGTAATGCTTTCTTTTAATGCAAGTGATGGATACATACCACTTATTGTCATTATAAGAGCTATTATCACTAATCCTAAAGATATTCTTGATACTCTTTTTTTCATAAACTATCTCTCCCTTTTCTTTTAAATGTTTTTTATTATAGCAAATTTTTGATATTCTTGCAAGTTACACTTAAATTATACTATAAATTTTGCAAAAGTGTAAATATAAATGTCTATTTTTATATAACTTTACACTTTATTTACATTAATAACATTAAAAGCTTAAAATAATTCTTGATTTTTTGGTATTTATTTTATGACAATTGTGTTATAATATATTCGCGAGTTGGAGGTGGACCCATGAAAACTATTAAAAAGAGCTTACCAAAAGGTGTAAAAAAACAATTTGGAAAAGTTAAAGGCGTAAAAGTTAGATTTATAAACAAAGATATAGATAAAAAGAAAAAAGCTAGTAAATAGATAAAATTGTTTTACTAGTTTTTTTAATTTAAAATAATATAAATATCTGGAATATAGATAGTTGTGCCTACTTCAATATGGTTTATGTTAGTAATATGATTTATCTTTTGTAATTCATAAATAGATGTTTGATA
Source organism: uncultured Bacilli bacterium (assembly GCA_948543905.1). The sequence goes on along the minus strand of CAOVIS010000012.1, from coordinate 15,280 downwards.
AGCTTTTGCTAAATAAGATAAAGTATCTCCTCTTTTTATAGTATATTTAAAGGTGTGCTCATTAGTAGTTTGCCTTATTTTTAAAGTTTCGCCTGGGAAAATTAAGTTTGGATTTTTAATATTATTTAAACTTACTATGGAAGCGATACTTACATGATATTTTCTACTTATGCCATAAAGAGTATCGCCCCATTTTACTTTATATGTATCTTCATTTGTGGAAGTAGTATATTTATCATAGTCAGTAATTATCTTTAAAATAGAATCAGGAAAAATTAAATCGGGAAAAAGAATATTATTCCACTTTATTAAATCATTTACTGTTACATTATATTCTTGGGCTATTTTGGTTAAGTTATCACCTTTTTTTATGCGATAGTAGATTATTTTCTTTTTTTCTGATTCTTTTAAATCAGGTTTTACAATAGCGGTATTATCACTTAAGAAAATTTCCTCTTTAAATTCATCACGATCAACGTAACCATTTATGCCTTTTAGTCGGCCTTTATCAGTGTATTGCCAACCTATCCATTTATCCCAAGTAAAAATTGTGGGATGAGATGGACCATATTCTGCGACCCATAGGGGATATTTCTTTGCAATTTCTTTATCAAAAGTAACTTTAGTATTGTAAGCATCGCTATAAACAACTAATTCTTTTTTTGTAATTCTTTCTAATTCACTTAAAAATGCTATAGATATTCTATTAATTTCTTCTTTTGTTAGAGAGCCGAATGTTTCAAAGTCCATAGCTAGGCGACAATCAGCTTGCTTTTCAGCAATAACTGAGGCAAAAAAGCGAGCTTGTTTACGGGCTTCATTTTCAGTTCTAGCAGTCAAATAGTGATAAAAACCTATTTTAAATCCTGCTTCTTTAGCATATTTATAATTACGTTCAAATTTGGCATCTTTGTAACTAAAACTAGCACTACTGCGGATGTAGATAATGTCAATATTCTCTTCTTTTAATCTATTAAAATCAATATCTCCTTGAAATTCACTGATATCAATTCCATTTAGAGCTTTAGTATTTAAAGTAAGAAGAAAAAAGCTGAAGATACTTATTATTGTTATTAATATTTTTTTCAATTTTTTCACCTCCTACTTTATTATATTAGGAATATATGGAAGAGACTTTACTATTGACTAGATAAAAAAAAAATTCTAACTCTTTTTGTTAGAAACTCTTTATTTATGCCTATATATAAAGTTATCGTACAGTAGAAAAATATAACGAGCAATATAGGCATAGAAATTAAATTACGATGTATGGATCACTTTCACTTCCACTTCCGGAAAATTTAGTATCAGCCTTCAAATTTATAACTGGCCTAATTCCATAATTATATCCTCCATAAGCTATATCAAGGGATCTATTTTGATATTCAGCTAACATATGATAGCTTCCGTTATATGAACCTTCATAATATGCTGGAGACATTGTCCAATATACTTGAAGTGTATATAAATAAAATGTTTCATTAGCTTTATTTCCAAATCCTCCAGCAAATATTATTTCGTCACTAGTAATTAGACCTATGGGATATTTTAAAGCTTGATTTCCCATCAATTTATCATTGGATGTAGTGAATAAATCTCGTTCTCTGTTAGCACATCTCAAAGTTGGATTTACTGAACTGTTCCAATAATTACTTTTAAATAATCGTCCCAAAGCTGCGTAACCAGAATCTTGAACGCCCGAGCCATCTCCAGACAGTCCATTTCTTACTGAATTATTAAGTTCTCTGTCATTACAAAAACCAGTACTTCCATCTATTTTGTTTTCAAAACTCGTATTTAGTATATTCTCTTCATACCAATTATCAACACTTTTTTTATATTACTATCAATATCATTAGAATGAGTATTATTATATGTGTCTTGAGAACTACCATACATATATCCCACAAATCGATTACTACTTCTTTCAGAATTATAGTATGTTTTACCAATTTGAGTTGTTGTCCCTGTTTTATTAGAACTAGATACTGCTCCATTCGCCTCGCCTTGATATATCATTCTTACTGTGCCATTGCCATTGATTCTAATAATTCGCCAATAAAATCCAGCAAACTTTACCCAATTATTTAAGTTCTCTTCTAATCCTCTAAAGTAATAGCTTTTTCCAAATTCATCTGGGGCTTCATATATTCCTGTATCATTTATCTTTGCAATGTCAGAGAATGATGTCTTTATTCCTTTTGATTGACCCTTTATTTTATCAATTATTTTAGATTCATTCTCTTTATAGAAATATAAATAGCATTTATCATTTTTATTTAGGCCTTCAATTATATGTTGACCTAAATCATTGGTAAATAATTTAATTCCAGTGCTGTGTTCATCATTATTTGTTGTATAACAATAACTTTTACTTTCATTTATAGCATAACCACTTAATGGCATTTTGTCTATCTCAACATCACCATCTCCATCATTTTTATACATAGCTATTACTTTAAAATCATATGGTTTATAATTAATTGTGCCATTTACTAAATCCATTGTCTCGATATTTTTATACTTAGCTTTACTTGTTGTTAATATTAATGCTGCTATTACTCCAACTACTATCAATCCTCCGATTATTATTTTTTTATAATTTCCTATTTTTTCTAATTTCATTATTTTCCCCTTTCTTTTGTTCTAAATAATGAGGCCTCAATTATATTAGAAAATTATCATTTATATCTAAATTATATTACTTTAAATATTTGTTATCAAGAAAAATCTTGTTATTTCGGCACTATTATTTAACAAAAGAATCTTTAATGAGAGAATATTAGTGGTGAATAAATATGAACTATGGAAAAATAATGAAGGAAATACGGATTAAAAATAACAATAGTCAAAAGGAACTGGCTAAATTACTTAATTTATCTTCTATAACTTATAGCCACTATGAAACTCAAGATACAACTATTACAATTAAGCATCTAAATACTTTTTGCAATTACTACAATATTAATATTGATTACATTTTAGGTTTATCTGATAATTTAGTACATGTTAAGTATATGGGAATATAGATAAAAAACTTATGGCTTCAAGAATTAAAAGTTTTCGAAAAGAAAATAATTTAACTCAAGAGAAATTAGCTAGTATTTTAAATATTTCTGATGGGACTATTGCAGGCTACGAATGTGGAAATAATATAATTGCTACTCCTTTTTTATATGATTTATGCAAAAAATATCATGTGAGTGTGGATTATCTTCTTGGAAGAATTGACTACCAGCCTAAATAACACTTAAAAACTTGAAGGTTAATTCTTCAAGTTTTATAAATATTTACGAAAGTTTTTAAATTCGGGACTATCTTCTAAATCAGTGGAAGCTAGTTCTTTTATTATGCGTTTTTGAGCCATAGATAATTTTTCAGGAATAACAACATCAAAGATAACATACATATTGCCTTTGCCTAAGGCATTTACACGTTTTACCCCTTTACCTTTAAGTTTTACTTTTTCTCCAGGTTGAGTGCCGGATTTTACTTCTAGAATAACATTACCAGTTAGAGTTGGAATTTCTTTTTTACATCCTAATATAGCTTCCGTAACTGTAAGAGGAACATGAAGGTAAACATCTTCATCTTCACGTTCAAATAATTCATGAGGTTTTACTTTAAATTCTAAATAAATATCGCCATTTGGTCCTCCGTTAGCCCCTGCAGAACCTTTGCCGCTTATGCGAAGCTGATAACCAGTATCAATGCCTTCAGGGATTGTAACTTCAATATCTTTTTTCTTGCGATTACTGCCCTTTCCATTACACTCACTACATATTTCTTTAAAAGTACGACCAGAACCACCACACTCATGACAAGTAGTTTGGGTTTGAAAAACACCAAAAATAGAATTTTGTTCACTGATAATACGACCACTTCCACCACATTTTGAGCAAGTGGTTTCTTTAAAACCACCTAACCCATTACATTTGGAACATTTATCATTTAAATCTAGGGTTATTGTTTTTTTACAACCAAAAGCTGCTTCTTCAAAAGAAAGAGTTATTGCAACTAAACTGTCTTCACCCTTGCGTGGTCGCTTAGAACCTCTACTGCCACCAAAACCAGAAAAATTATTAAACCCTGAGAAGTTACTGCCAAACATTTCAGCAAAAATATCGCCTAAGTCAATATCTTCAGCATTAAAGCCACTATAGTTAGCTCCACCATTATTAGTGAAAGCTTGATGTCCAAACTGATCATATTGTCGTCTTTTTTGAGGGTCGGATAAAATAGCGTAAGCTTCCCCTACTTCCTTAAATTTTGCTTCATCACCAGTTTGCTTATTATCTGGATGATAAGTTTTAGCAAGCCGTCTAAAAGCTCTTTTAATTTCTTCATCATTAGCGGTTTTTGTAACACCCAACACTTCATAATAATCTTTTTTATTCATTTTCATCACTTCCATTTACTAATTTTTTTAATCTATCTAGTAAAGAACTATAATATGTAAATAATTCTTCATAAATATCAGATTTAGTTAAGTCTATACCATTTTCTAAGAGAATATCATTAGGAAATTTATCACTTCCGGTTTTTAAAAACTCTAGATAATCTTCTTTAGTTTTCATATCGCCCTTTAATATTTTTGATGCAAAATAGATAGCTCCGCAAATACATGTTGCATATTTATACAAATACCAAGGAGTAAAATAATGACTTCTTCTAATCCACATATTACGATAATAATCATCATAATAAAGAGTATCTCCAAAGTATTTTTTTATTAAACTATCCATAATTGCAGTTAAATCATTTGAGGTTAAAACCTCATCATTATCAAGTCTATGATAAACAATCTCTTCTAATTCATTTTCCATTAGGGCTGTAAAGAAATTATTATTGATAATTTTTAGCATTTCATTTATAACGGCAATTTTATCTTCTTTTGTTGATTTTGGACTACTAATTACATATTCTGCTAGTAAAGTTTCATTAAACAATGAAGTAATTTCTGAAATATAGTGACTATGGAAAGCATATTCAGCCTCATTAAATTCACTGGTATAAGTTGAATTTATAGCATGTCCAAGTTCATGAGCAATAGTAGATACACTATCATATTCTTCATTAAAACTCATTAAGATATTAGGAGTTTTTTTATAAATACTTAAACAATATCCACCACTACATTTACCTTTATAAGGCATAAAATCTATCCACTTTTCGTTAAATGCTTGCTCTACTCTTTTACTGTAATCAGAGCCTAGTATTTTAGTTGCTTCATAAATATAATTTTTAGCATCTTCAATACTATATGATTTTTTATTAGCTACTATGGGAGCCCCTAGATCATATGGTTTTAATTTATCTAGTTTTAAAATATTTTTTAAAAAACGATGATAATCTTGAAATAAATCTAAACTGTAGGAAGCGTTCTTTAAAATTGCTTCATGAACTTCAATAGGAACAAAATCTGTTTCAAAATCCATTTCTTTAGTACTACTATAACCTCTAATTTTCCCAATACTTACATGTCTATTCATAAAGCTTAATAAATTACGTCCCATTGTATCTTTAAATTTAAGGCGTTCTTTATTAATTTTATTATAGGCTTTTTTGCGAACATCTCGATTAGAAGAAGCTAAGAATCGTCGATAATTACCAGTATTTAAAGATATTAAGTTACCTTTTTCATCAGGAGTTTTACCATAATCTAATGTGCTATTTAAAAAACTACTGGCAAAATTTTCATAATAGTTCATATCTTTAGTTAAAATGCTGATTATTTCTTCTGTCTTTGCATCTTTAATATGTTTTTTTTCAATTAATAATTCTTCTAAAAGGTGTTCATATCGTTTAAGTTTAGGATTCTTAGCAAGTAGATTGGCAATATCAAAATACTCACTATGTAAAATTTCTGGTATCATAAAAGCAGTATTAGTTTCAAATTCGTTAATTAAAGCAATGATATTCTGATACATCTTATTATATTTTGAGATTCCTAAATCTTCGTCTTGCTTTAAAACGGCGTAGGCATATAAGTTTTCTAGTTTGTTGTAATATGCATAATACTCAGTTAACATTTCGTATAAGTTATTTTTCTCAAATATTTTATTTTCATATTTTTTAAGTTCTGATACATGCGGAGCTACTTCATTAAAATAGTTCTCCCAAGCTTCATCAGATTCAAAATATTTTGTTAAATCCCAGCGATATTTTAAGGGGATACTCTCTCTATTTTTATAATCCATTTTATCTCCTTTAACCTAAGAGAAGTTCTAGAATTCCTAGAACTTTACTCTATTTTTCTTCATAGTTAGCTTCTGCTACATCATCATCTTTTTGATCATGCTTTGCATCAGTAGATTCGCTTGCTGATTCATTAGTATTATTTTTAGCAGCCGCTTCATATACTTTTGAGGCCAAACGCATAGCAACTTCGTTTAGAGCTTCAGTTTTAGTTTTGATTTCATCAGAATCATTACCTTCTAGTGCTTTTTTTAAGTCGGCCATTTTACTTTCAGCTTCATCTTTATCTTTACTATCAACTTTATCTCCTAAGTCCTTAATAGCTTTTTCAGTAGCAAAAATCATACTATCGGCTTCATTTCTTACTTCAGCTTCTTGTTTTCTCTTCTCATCAGCATCTTTATTAGCTTCGGCTTCTTTAACCATTTTATCAATTTCATCATCACTTAAATTAGTTGAAGAAGTAATAGTAATGGATTGTTCTTTATTAGTTCCTAAATCTTTAGCTGTAACATTAACAATACCATTAGCATCAATATCAAATTTAACTTCAATTTGTGGAACACCACGTGGTGCTGGTGGAATATTAGTAAGTTGGAAATTACCTAAAGTTTTATTATCATAAGCCATTGGCCTTTCACCTTGTAAAACATGAATGTCTACGGCTGGTTGATTATCGGCAGCTGTTGAGAATACTTGACTTTTACTTGTTGGAATTGTCGTATTTCTTGGAATTAATACTGTCATAACATTACCTAGAGTTTCAAGACCAAGTGATAATGGAGTTACATCAAGTAAAACAATATCTTCTACCTCTCCTGTTAAAACTCCTCCTTGAATAGCCGCACCCATAGCAACAACTTCATCTGGATTAACCCCTTTATTTGGTTCTTGACCTAATTCCTTTTTAACTAATTCTTGAATATAAGGAATACGAGTTGAACCACCAACTAAAATAACTTTATTAATATCTTTAGTTGTAAGTTTAGCATCCTTGAGAGCTTTTCTTACAGGTTCTAGAGTTGAATCAAATAAGTCACGACATAAATCTTCAAATTTAGCTTTTGATAAAGTAGTCTCAAAGTGTACTGGACCTTCATCATTTTGCGCTAAGAAAGGTAAACTAATTGAAGCGTTAGTCATACCAGATAAATCTTTTTTAGCTTTTTCAGCTGCATCTTTAATTCTTTGCATTGCCATTTTATCTTTAGATAAATCGATACCATTTTCTTTCTTAAATTCACTTACTAAATAATCCATGATACGTTCATCAAAGTCATCACCACCAAGGCGATTATTACCTGCAGTAGATTTAACTTCAAATACTCCGTCACCAAGTTCAAGTATTGAAACATCGAATGTTCCACCACCTAAATCATAAACTAAAATAGTTTGGAGTTTGTCTTGTTTATCAAGGCCATAAGCTAGAGCAGCAGCAGTAGGTTCATTAATAATTCTTTCTACTTCAAGTCCGGCAATTTTACCAGCATTTTTAGTTGCTTGACGTTCAGCATCATTAAAATATGCTGGAACAGTAATAACGGCTTTAGTAACTTTTTCGCCTAAATAAGCCTCTGCATCTTTCTTTAATTTAGCAAGAATTTTAGCACTAATCTCTTCTGGCGTATATTTCTTGCCATTAGCTTCTACTTTTTCGCTAGTTCCCATTTTTCTTTTGATAGAAGCTATAGTATTTTTGGCATTAGTAACTGCTTGGTTACGAGCTATTTGCCCAACCATTTCTTCCTCGCCTTTAAAAGCAACAACAGATGGAGTTGTACGTGCTCCTTCAGGATTTGTAATAACCTTGGGTTCCCCTCCTTCAAGTACTGCCACACAACTATTTGTTGTACCTAAATCTATACCAATAATTTTTGCCATTTTACTCACTCTCTCTTTCATTTACTTTGACCATGGCTGGTCTAATTAATTTATCATGATACATATATCCTTTTTGAAGGACATCTAGGACAATATTATTTTCTTTTTCTTTATTAGTTTCAGTTAACACTGCATTCATAATAGTTGGATCAAAAGTCTTATCTAATACTTCAATTTCTGTAATCCCTTTATTATGAAGGATCTCTAAAAGACCATCATAGATCATTTTAAAACCGCTTAAGAATTTATCAGCTCCATCTATTTTAACCATCATTGCTCGTTCAAAATTGTCAATAACAGGTAAGAGCTTTTCTACTAAATCAATACCATCATACTTATGAGCACTAGCTAAGTCAATATCAAATCTTTTGCGCATATTTTGCATTTCAGCAGTAATTCTTAAAACTTTTTCCTTTAATTCTAGATTAGCAACTTTTAATTCTTCTTTTTCTTTGTCAATTTTCTTTTTTTCTTTTTTCTCTTTTTTGCTTTCTTTTTTTATTTCTACTTCTTCAGAAGGCTTTAGTTGTTCATCTAAAATATTTTCAGCAGTTTCTACTTTTTCTTGTTCTTCCATTTAATCACCTTTTTCCTCTAACCATTTATTAAGGATGTTTAAGACACCTACAACTTTATCATATTCCATACGTTTAGGACCAACTATCGCAATTGTTCCGCTTTCGCCTCCTAGCGAATAATTAGTTTTAATAACGGTAACATTATCATCAAACTCCGAATCTTTACCGATATAAATACTGATATTTTTGTTATCATTCTTTTCAATTTTGCGAACAGTGTCTTCATCTTCAAGTTTAGAAATTAACCTCTTTAATTCATCAGTGTCATTATATTCTGGTTGAGCAAGCATTTTAGTTTTACCAACCACATGGACATTTTCTTTAGAACTTACAAAATCATTAAAAGCATCATAAAATATACTATATATTGTTTCATACTGATAAACTTGTTCCTCAATAATAGGCTTTATTTCATACTCTAAGCGTTCGGATATTAAGGATATAGGGGTACCTATAAGCATTTTATTTATTATTTCACTAGTTTTAACTACTTCAGCTAAATTAACTTTATTTGGTAAAGTAAATTGTTTGTTTTTAACTATACCCTTATCAGTACAAACTAAAGCAACAATTTTTTCATTATCAAGTGGAATGATAGAAATTTGTTTCAAAGTATTTTCATTACTTTCTTTACCAAGAGCAATACTTGTATAATTAGTTATATCGCTAATAATTTCTAAACATGCTGTGATGGCATCACTTACAACTAAATCTTTATTAGAAAAAATAGTTTGTAAACGTAATACATCTTCCCCAGTTAATTCTTTGGGACGCATTAAATTATCGACATAATATTTATAACCAGCCTCACTAGGAATTCGACCACTAGAAATATGATTTTTCTCAATATAGCCTAACTTTTCTAAGATAGCCATTTCATTTCTAATCGTAGCACTTGAACATTTAAATTTATCGCATAAATGTTTTGACCCAATTGGCTTAGCTTCTTTAATATACGATTCAACTATTTCTTTTAATAATTCTTTTTGCCTTTCATCCATAATATCACCACCTTTAGCACTATATAATCTCCAGTGCTAATTACATTATAATATTATGCTTAGCACTTGTCAATATATAACTGCTAATTTGACATTTTTATTAAAAAGTATTATTTAATATGCTAATTTCATATATTTTAGTATGAATATTGGTATTAAATTGCAAAGAATTAAAACAGAAGATTTTATTTGGGTAATATATTTTTTTATTGCTCTTTTTGCAATTATTTCCGATACATTTGAAAAAGAGTTTTTAACTCATCAAAATTTAAAAGCACAAAAAATTTATAAGACAATTAATATAACAATTTTTATTGTAGCCCTTTTTATCTATGTTTATTTTGTCTTTATTAATTATCAAGATATAAATGTTTTAAAAAGAGAGACATCAAAAAAAGAAGTACTTAATCAACATCTAAGTCTTATTTCAGCACTTCTATTTTTGGTTGGAGGGGCTATTGCTTTATATGTAGAGCTTACAGGGGGCGCACTTGATACTGAATTAGCGTAATGACCTATAAGCATTGCCTGCTTCGAAGTTTCTTTCTTTAAGTCTTGCAAGTTCACTTATACTTACAACTTGGTAACCACTTTTATATAACCAAGGTAAAACCTCTTTTAAAGCTTCATAACTAGTTTCGTATAACTCATGCATAAGAATTATTCCTCCATCGTGAGCATTTTCTTTAATATAATTAACAATGTGGTTAACATTTCTGTAGCGCCAATCTTCTGTATCCATATCCCATAAAATAAAGGGAACAGTTGCAGTCTCTAAATTTCTTTTATTGTAAGAGCCATATGGCGGTCTTAAATATTTGATAGTATCACCTGTAATATTATTATAAATCATATTTACTTTATTTAGACTTTCGAATACTTTATTATTATCATTAACGCTAATATTCATATGTTCATAAGTATGGCTAGCTACCTCATTTCCTGATTTATATGTTTCTAGAACACAAGACTCACAAGTATTCATCATGCGACCAACCATAAAAAATGTTGCATGAGCCTTATTTTTCTTTAATTCTTCTAAAATAAGAGAGTTATACTTACTGCTTGGACCATCATCAAAGGTTAGGGCAATAACTTTTTTATCTTTTGTGTAATTATAACCATTTTCATTTTGATATTCTGAATCAAAATTTGGATTAAAATTTAAGTAAGGTCTTATTTCATTGTAATTTATTTTTAGACTAATCTCCCTATAATAATCACTAAGATAGTTTTCATAGTAGATTACAATTTCATTTTGTTTAACGAAATAATGTTTAATTCCAGAATTATCTTTATTTTCAAGTATTCCTTGAGTAATAAATTCTGGATATTTTAATTTTAAAAGTTCTTCTTCTTTTTCTAGAAACAAAGACCAGTAGTCAGCTTTAATTAAATCTTCAAAAGATATTTTATCTCCAGTTTTAGGATTGATTAAAATATTTTCATAATCGCCAGCTTTAGTATTATTCTTATATAGTAAACTAATAATACCATCATTTTCAGTTGTTTCATAAACTAATTCTTTATCACTATTTTGAGCTTTAATTTCCGTGATAATTGTCTTAATATCAACGCTTTTTTCTGTACTTAATGGTTTTTGTTCTTCAAGTTTTTGATAATCGCGTAAAAAATAAAAAGCAAGAAAGATAAACCCTCCAATAAAAAGTATAATTAAAACAATAATTATTAAATTTAAAAGTTTATTTTCTTTGCACTCCATAAAAATCACTACCTAAGTTTATTATACCTAATTTTAAATGTTTTTTACATCTTTTTTCTTAAAATAAGTGAAAGTTAGACACAATATGACAGTAGTATAAATAATTAAGACAATTCCCGATGTTAATGGTTCAATATTAAATGTGTTGGTAGTTTTGTTTACTAAATAACTAAAGTCCCAATGTAGCGAAACAAAATATTTGAAAAATTTAAAATTGTAATTAATAGCCAAATTATTAATAACATTGGCTGCTAAATAAAATAAGAAAGAAATTGTAATAGCCGCGGAAGTAGAAGCTGTGATAGTAGAAAGAGCAAAACAAATAAGACCAATCATCAAGTATAATGGTAAAACTGCTAATAAAATTAAACCTAAATATTTAAATACATTATAACTTACTACTACATTTTTAACCGTATCATATACAACAATAGGAATATTTAAAGAACTAAAGCCTAAAATAATTCCCCCAACTAAGAGTTCTAATATTATCATAAGAAGAATTATAAGAGGAAGCATAATTAATATTGCTAAAAGTTTTGAAGCTAGAATCATGCTTCTTTTGTATGGCTTAGTTAACAAATATTTTATAGTACCTTTACTATACTCTTCACTTACAATAGAACCACTTAGCATTATGATATAAATAAGAATAAATAAACTAAATTCATAAGGAAAGTTTTCCATTACTTTTTTTAGAGTAGCATCGTTATTGATATCTTGATGGTTTTCTAAAATGTATTTTTGCATTTGTATTTTTTCTTTATAATATAGATAGTTCTCGCTTTCATTACTTGTTAAGTTTCCTTTATTTTTTAGATTTAAATACTCGGCAATAGAGTTTGCTATTTCGTTTAAGGCCCTATTTAAATAATTATTAAAATCATAATTTATTTTATTTAGAAGACGATAATTTTCAATTTCAATCATGATTTCGGTAACTTTTTTATTGACTTCATCAGGCGCCAACTTTTTAGTTTCTTCTAATTCTGCTATTTTAAGACGGGTAAAATATTCCCAGTCATTGGCATCTATTTTAGATAAGTATTCTCGATAAAGAGCTTCATATTCGGCTAGTTTTGCTTTATCACCATTATAAAAAGCTTCATTTTTAGCTTCAATAACTCCACGAAGATGAGTATCTATTAAATATTTTTGATTGTTAGTTGGATAATTTCTCATAATCTCATCAGTATCAATAATACTTTTATAGTAACTATACATATAGGTATCATTATCAGGATTTAAGTTTTGAAGATTTTCTTTAGCTCCTGTAACATCATAGGTGGAAATATTACTACTATTACCAATCACAATCTCTTCATTTTCTTTGTAAATAAAATTAGTTAAAATTGCAAAAAGTATAAAAATAATTGTAACAATATATAAACTTTTTTTATGAAGAATTTTCTTAATTTCAAATTTAATTAAATTAATCAATTTCATTACCTCCTAAAGTATTCATGAAGGCTTCTTCAAGACTGATATTAGTTTTTTTAACTTCATAGATATCAATTTTATTCTTTACTAACTCTTTAATTAAAGAAGCAATCTCTTTTTCTTCGCGGATAACCTCAAAATGTTCGGAATCAATGATACGGTCAGATTTTTCTAAGATTTTTTTTATTTTACTGGTATCTTTTACTTTAATGCTATATTTATTTCCTTCAGTGCTTTTAATATCCTCTATTGAAGTTTCAGTGATGATATGTCCTTTAGAAATAATACAAACTTTATTGCAGAAACTTTCTAATTCACTTAAGTTATGGCTAGATATTAAAATACCCATTCCCGATTTAGCAAGACGTGATAATAATTCTCGAAGTTCTTTTATTCCTTCTGGATCTAAACCGTTAGTAGGTTCATCTAATATTAATAAATTAGGACTATTTATAAGAGAGACTGCAATGCCTAATCTTTGGCGCATACCTAAAGAATACTTGCTTACTTTATCATGAATTCTTTTTTCTAGACCAACAAGTTTTATAATTTCTTTTATTTGTTCTTCTTTAATATTTTTATAAAGATTAGCTTGTAATTTTAAATTTTCGTAACCAGTTAAATACATATAAACATCTGGAGATTCAACTATACAACCAACCTGCTCAATCGCATGAACAAAGTCTTTTTTGATATCAATACCATTAATGGTAACATGACCTTTAGTTATTTTTTGAAGGCCCAAAATACATTTGATAGTTGTAGTTTTACCAGCACCTATAAAGGCAAGAATATCCCCTTTGTTAACCTCAAATGAAACATCTTTTAATATTTCCTTTTTGCCAATTTTTTTACATAAATTTTCAACTTTTAATATACTCATAAGTTTTTCCTTTCTGATTATTTTTGGAAGTGGTATTTATACTATACTACAAATATGATAAATAGTAAAGAAAAAAGACTACTTGACGTAGCCACATTCTTCACAAGTTATATGTTTATTTTTAGTTACAAGTAAGTTTTTACAGTTAGGACAAATTTCGCCAGTTGGTTCATACCAGGTTGCATATTTACACTTTGGATAATTACTACAGCCGTAAAAAGTTTTACCTTTTTTTGTGCGTCTTTCAACGATATCATGTTCACATTTAGGGCATTTAGCTTTAGCTTCTACAGCCTTTTCATCTTTTTTGATATATTTACAAGTAGGATAATTAGAGCAAGCCACGAATTCGCCATATCTGCCATTTCTTACAACTAGTTCACTACCGCATTCGGGACAAACCTCGCCAGTTTTTTCTGGTTCTTTCTTTTCCATTTCTTTAAAGGCCTTTTCAACTAAAGGTGAGAATTCATCATAGAATTTACTTAATACTTCAATATTATTCTTTTTATCATCAGCAATTTCATCAAGCTCTGTTTCCATATTAGCGGTATATTCAACATTTACAATATCACTGAAAAATTCTTGAAGTTTATCAGTAGTTTCAAAGCCAATCTTCGTGGGATAAAATTTCTTATCTTCTACAGTTACATATCCTCTATCTTTAATTGTTTTCATAATAGTAGCATATGTACTAGGGCGCCCTATTCCTAAACCTTCCATTTCTTTTATTAAGCTTGACTCAGTATATCTTGGTGCCGGTTTGGTAAAATGTTGAAATTTTTCAATTTTTTCAGATGTAATAAACCCGTTTTGATATTTAGAAAAATCAGGTAAGATAACATCTTCACTATCTTCATATTCGCCATAAACTTTTAGGTAACCATCAAACTTTAATACACTTCCTGTTGCTTTAAATAAATAATCGTTATTATCTAGGTTTACCGTCGTAGCAAGCGTTTTAGCACTGCTCATTAAATAAGCAAGACTACGAATATAAATTAGACGATAAAGTTTATACTCATCACTAGTTAAATACTCTTTAATAGATTCAGGGGTCCGCATAATACTAGTTGGTCTTATAGCTTCATGAGCATCTTGGGCACCTTTTGGTTCTTTTGAAGATTTAACACCCCCTACGTATTCAGAGCCATAATTATTTTTAATATATTGTTTAGTATCTCCAACAAATACTTCACTTAAACGAGTGGAATCAGTACGCATGTAAGTGATAAGTCCCACTGTTTCACTCCCAATATTCATACCTTCATAAAGTTTTTGAGCTATTTGCATAGTTTTAGAAGAAGAAAAGTTAAGACGATTAGCCGCCATCTGTTGGAGAGTAGAAGTTCTAAAAGGGTCTTTAGGTTTTTTTAATTTTTCTTTTTCTTCAATACTAGCAATTTTAAAGTCTGGAGATAATTTATTTAAAATCGCATCAGCTTCGGCTTCAGTTTTAATTTCAAGTTTTTTGTTTTGATATTTTTCTAGACTAGCCTTAAAATCTTTAAAATCTGCTTCGATTGTCCAATATTCAACTGGCACAAAAGCTAGAATTTCCCGCTCCCGATCGACA
>CAOVIS010000011.1:2501-17411 GCA_948543905.1 uncultured Bacilli bacterium | reverse complement strand
TTTGGGTATTTTAAATCGAATTGTGGATAATGGCGATACAGTTTTGGTTATTGAACATAATTTAGATGTCATAAAAGTTGCAGATTATATTATTGATTTAGGTCCTGATGGTGGTAACTTAGGGGGAGAAGTAGTGGCAACAGGTACACCGGAAGAAGTAGCTAAAGTTGCTAATTCTTATACTGGGGAGTTTTTGAAGAAGATTTTAAAAGAACAAAAGTAATCGAAAAGTAATCGAATCTATTGATATGTATAACTAAATAAAGTATAATTATTTTAGGTGAGAATGTATCAGGAGTAAGAAAAGTTATTAATAAAATGCTTGAAAATAATCTTATTATGCAAAAAGAAACTGGTAAAAATACATTTTATGTGTTGAAATAATAAAAAGTACTGATATTACAGTATTTTTTTAATTTGTTCTTTAATTATTGGGTTAAATATTATATAATGATATTGTGATAAAGATGAATAAAAGAGGATTTACATTAATTGAAGTATTAGCAACTTTAACAATTGTGGGGATTATTGCAGTTTTAGCTAGTATAAATATTATTAAATTATTGGAAACTAAAGATGAGGTTCAAATTCAGGATAAAGAAAAAATTGTAACAGATGCGGCTTGTCTTTATGTGGAATTAGATAAAAATAGGGATTTAAAAGCCAATTGTATGGAATACGGATGTGAGCTAAAGGTACAAGAATTAATTGATGAAGGGTTATTGGATGAAAGTGATGTTGATAAGAATATAGTTATTAACATTTATAAGAAGAATAATCAAAAGAAATGCGTAATAAAGGAGTAAGTTATGGCAAAATTATATTTTAGATATGGAGCAATGAATTGTGGAAAGTCAACAGCAATTATTCAGGTGGCTTATAATTATGAAGAAAAAGGACAAAAAGTATTGCTTATGAAGCCTAGTATTGATAAAAAAGGAGATAATAGAGTTATGAATAGAAGCAATTTATCGCGAGAAGTAGATATTTTGCTTGATTCTAATGATAAAGTTAGCAATTATTTAAAAGATGGTATTGCAGCAATACTAATAGATGAAGCTCAATTTTTAACAGAAAAACAAGTAGATGAACTTTATTGGATAACTAAAGATAAAGATATACCAGTTCTTTGTTATGGACTTAGATGTGATTTTCAAATGAAAGTATTTTCGGGAAGTGCAAGATTACTTGCTATTGCAGATGATTTAGAAGAATTAAAAACTATTTGTCATTGTGGGAAGAAAGCTACCCAAAATTTAAGACTAGTAAATGGGAAACCTACTTTTAGAGGCGAACAAGTGGCCATTGATGGAATTGGCAAAGTAACATATGATAGTGTATGTGGGAAGTGTTATTTAAAATATAAAAAGGGTGAAAAAGTACATGAAGGATAATATATTAAGTATTTTAAAAAATATTCATGAAGCTAAAACTTTAATGGAGATTAATGATTTATTAGGACTTAAAAGTGTCCAGGAATATCAGAATTTAAGTGATATAATTCAAGAATTAGTGGATGAATATAAAGTTTTTAGAACTAAAAAAGATAAATATTTATTAATGACTAATTGTCCAGGGTTAAAAATCGGAAAACTTGCGATAAATAAAAAAGGGTTTGGTTTTTTAGTGCTTGATAAAGAAGATGATATTTACATTGCGGAAAATAATTTGGGAAGTGCTATTCATGGGGATACTGTTTTAATAGAGATTCTAAAAAAAGGTCTTAAGCCAGAAGGTAGAGTTTTAAAAGTTATCAAAAGAGGTATTGCTAATTTGGTGGGAGAAGTAATAGTAGAAGATGGAAAGATGATTTTAAAACCTGACGATAACAAAGTTACTTTGAGAGTTTTTTTAAGTAGAGAAACAACTAGTAATTGCGTAGAAGGCCATAAAGTTTTGGTGCATTTAAGTAAAAATCTTGGTAACAAGTGTTATCTTGCGGATGTAATCAAGATTATTGGACATAAAGATGATGCAGGAATAGATATATTAAGCATTGCTTATAAATATGATATTATGCCAGAGTTTAATAGTGAAGTCTTACAAGAATTAGATAGAATTCCTAATGAAGTGAAGAATGAGGAACTAATAGGAAGAAAAGATTTAACTAGGGAAGAAATATTTACAATAGATGGGGCAGATACGAAAGATATTGATGATGCAATAAGTCTTACTTGTAAAGATGGCATCTATACATTAGGAGTACATATTGCGGATGTTAGTCATTATGTTAAAGAAAATACCGCTTTAGGTGATGAGGCATATAATCGAGGGACTAGTGCATATCTTGCTGATACAGTAATTCCCATGCTTCCACATAAGCTTTCAAATGGAATTTGTTCATTAAATGAAAATGTGGTAAGACTTTCTTTTTCGTGTGTAATGAATATAAATCAAAAGGGAGAAACGGTTAGTTATGATATTTTCCCTTCTTATATAAAGTCAAGAAAAAAAATGACTTATACTTGTGTTAATCAGATTTTAGAAGGTAAAAATACACCAGAAGGTTATGAAGAATTTGCGGGAACTTTGCTGAAAATGAATGAGCTTGCTAAAATACTTAGAAAGAGAAAAGTAAATCGTGGGTATATTGAATTTGATATAGATGAGGCGAAAGTTATTCAAGATGAAAATGGAAGGGCAATAGATATTCAAAAAAGAACGCGAGGAGATGGCGAAAATCTAATTGAAGATTTTATGATCGCGGCTAATGAGACAGTAGCAACACATATTTCTAATATGGCTATGCCTTTTATATATCGAGTTCATGATTTACCTAATGTTGAGAAGATTGAAGATTTTTTAAATTTAGTTAAAGCGCTAGGATATAAGATAAATACTAATATTAAAGAAATAACACCTAAGACAATGCAAAGTTTATTAAATGAGCTTAAAGATAAACCTGAATTTCCAATTTTATCTAGTTTGCTTTTAAGAAGTATGAAGAAAGCTGAATATTCAAAGACAAATATTGGACATTTCGGACTTGCTAGTAGTGACTATACGCATTTTACATCACCAATTAGAAGGTATCCTGATTTAGTTGTACATAGACTTTTAAAAACATATCTTGTAGAAAAAGATTTTAGTATGAGTACAATTAATTATTTAGAAAGTGCTTTAGTAAATATTGCGGAACATGCTAGTGAAAGGGAAGTTGCTAGTATTGAGGCAGAACGAGATGTTAATGATATGAAAATGGCAGAGTATATGGAAAGTCATATTGGGGAAGAATATGAAGGCGTTATTAGCTCTGTGGTTAATTTTGGCTTTTTTGTAAGTTTACCTAATTTGATTGAAGGACTTGTGCATGTTAATACATTAAAAGGTGATTATTATAACTATGTATCAGAACTTTTATCTTTAATTGGGAAATCTGCTAAAAAAATTTATCGAGTCGGTGATAAGATTAAAATAAAAGTAGTTAATGCCTCTAAAGAGACAGCGATGATTGATTTTGAAGTTGTGGAGGATAAAAATGATAGAAGTAAAAAATAAAAAAGCATATTTTGATTATGCAATTTTAGAAGAAATGGAAGTAGGAATTGTTCTTGCTGGGACGGAAATTAAAGCAATAAGAAATGGTTCGGTGGACTTAAAAGATTCTTTTGTGAATATTAGAGGTAATGAAGTTTACATAATTAATATGTATATAGCTAAATATGAGGAAGGTAATATTTTTAATCATGATGAGAGACGAACTAGAAAATTACTTATGCATAAAAAGGAAATATATAAGCTTAAAGAAAAAGTAAAAATGGAAGGACTTACTTTAATTCCGCTCAAGTTATATTTTAAAAAAAATAAAGTTAAAATATTAGTTGGTCTTTGTAAAGGTAAAAAATTATATGACAAAAGAGAGGCAATTAAAGAGAGAGATTTAAAAAGGGAAAATAGGTATTATTAAAAGGGCAGTGATGTGTCCTTTTTTAGTTAATTTCTTCAAAACGATACTCTTGATTAATGTTAGGATATTTTTCATGATCTACTTTACTAGTGAACATATTGATTGGTCTAGCCCAAATTTCTCCATCTTCTAAATGTTTATAGATAACTAGTTCTTCTAGAGTTTCACTGTGTTTGGCAATTGCTATGACTTCCATGATTGTACCTTTAAAATGTTTATATTTGTGTCCTACTTTTACTTCCATCCTTTTACCTCCTTAGATAATCCCAAAATAAGATAAGGGCATTAATAATTAAAATCCATCCAATAATTACTAAGATAACATTAGATATAAAAATACTATAAAGACCAATAATTATTAAAACTATATTACTAATAGTGCTTAAGTTTTTATAATCATTAAAGCTTATAGAAGTTAAGAGTCTACTTATACCCATAAAAATAAAGAAGAAACCTATAGCATATCTTATACCTTTTTCAAATATACCACTTAAGATTATGAATAAAGCACCTATTATAATTGATGTGATAGCGAGAGTTATATTAATGTTTTTGTATTGTGCTTTATCTTTAAATTTGTAGTAGGTTATAAAAGATTTGATACCATAGATAATGATAAAAATACCTATAATATAAAAGATAAATTTAACTGCAGAATTATTTTTAAAAGCTAGTATTACACCTATGATTAAATAAATAATGGGGGTTAGTATAGATTTATCCTCTTGTTTTTTAGACTTGTCTTTTTTCTTAGGTTTTATAATTTCAGTTTCCATATAATCACCATCTTAATTATATAATGGCTTTTATTTTTAAGCAAGTAAAAAATTGAATAAATGTTTTTAGTATGATATAATAGTTAAAGAATAGGAGAGGGCTCATATGTTAGATATACCGAAAATGCTTAAGATACTTAATTCTTATAATATTAATTCGCATAAATATGGGCCAACTGTATATAAATGTGATAGTGAAATAGGTCTTTGTATGGATATAAAAGATAGCTATTTTAGTTTTCTGACAAGGTTGTTTGTTTTTAAGCGTGATGAAGAGGTAGAAGATTTTTTAAATAAATATTTTTGGTATAAAAAAAATAAAGATAAATATCCAATTAGATTAAAATTAGATGAATATAATAAAAAAATTACGAGTGTTAAATATTTTTATGAAGATAAAGATTTAAATTATGAAGAAATGCGGAATTTAAATAATATTATAGATGAAAAAAAAGAGAATTTGCAGGAAGAGAATTTACGAAAGAGATATTTGACAAATATTACTAGTTTAACTAATTATGTGATAGATTTAAAAAAAACGAAGCTTGATAATCGATTAAAGAAAAATGATTTAAAAATTAAAGAAAATGATTTAAAATATGATTTGTTAGTTAATTTAGCTAAGTATTATGAGAAGAATAAAATAATTGAGAAGAAAATTGTAACCTTGGAAAATATGGTTAATGATAATAATGAAGAGATTTTAAAAAATAATTTAGAAAATATTAAGAGTAAAACTCTGAAAGAGATAGAAAATTATTTGAGGTCTTTAATTGATATATGTAGAGTGGAAGAAGCGGATGAAAAAAATTTAGTTAATATGTTCTCTAATAGTATATACCGTTATAATATAGAAATACTAGAGAAACAAATTAATTTTGTTAAGAGTAAGATTGCTTCAGAAGAAAATTTTAATTTAAAGGGTAGTAAAATTCATAATATTGATGAAGAATTGAAATCCTTTTTAAAGCCTAATAATGAACTTGGAAGTGTAAATGTTTTTGTGAGCAATGAGATAAGTAAAATAAATGATAAGTACGCTAAAATAGATGATATTAGTAAGTCTTCTTTAATTATAACTGGTAGAGATGTAGAAGTAGAAGAGAATAACTCTCAAGAAAAAGCTAGTGAGCAAGTAGTTGTTAAAAATTTAAGAGATAGTTTCGATAATTTAAATCCTAAAGAACAAGCTTATTTAGTTTTATATAATTCTTATTATAAAAATATTTGTAATTATATTATTAATAATAGTTATCCAGATATAGATGATATAAAAAGTAATTGCAATATAGAAGAATTATATCAAGAAACAGAGAGTTTAAGAGATTGTGAACTTAATAGTCATTTTCTTTTACATTATTTTAATTATTTAAATTGTAAAAATATAGATAGTTTCTTAAATTCTTTAATTGATATTTGTAGAACTTTGGAGAGTGTAAATTTTAATTTATTAGATGATATTAAAGCGTTTGCTATTAGTGATGATAATAAATATAAATCTTTAACGATAAATCCAATTTATGTTAATAAAAAGTTTGTTTATTTACTAGATGTTTTAAAAAATAGTAAGGTTATATATATACCGTTTAAATTGGAGACTGATGGGTCTAATTTAGAAATAAGTCTTATTAAAAGTGATAGTATTTACACAATGGGCAATATAATTGATGTAAATGAAGTTTTAACGGTAAATAAATATAATAAAGTTAATGAAAAATATGACAATAGTGGTATAATTGTTACTAAGAATTTAACTCTTAATAAGGAATATATATTTCAATTAGGATACATTGAAGGAGTGCAATATGAGTAAGAAAATATTTTTAAGGAAGTTAAAAAGAGAACTTAAATATTTAAATAGAGAGAATTTGAAGTTGGCATTAAGAGAGTATAAAGATTTGGATAATTATAATTTAAATCCAGTGGAAGAGGCAAAAAAGATATATGATAGATTAAGAGTAGAAATTCCTGTTAAGCAAAAATTTTTAGATTCTATATCTTATATTATTAATATTTTCAAGAGTAAAGATAAGAATTTAATTCAAAATATGATTGTTTTTTTTCTTTATTTGTTATTGGTAATTATAATTATTAAAGTACCTTTTATATATACGAGAGATATGGTTAGTAATATTTTTAGTTCTTTACAAGAAGATGGAGCTTATGTTGTTTGGAATTTAATAATAGAATTATTATATACAATTACCTCAGTATTTGTATTAATATATTTGATAAATGATAAGGTTAAGAAGCTTAAAAATAGTAGTGGTGCTTAGAAATTATGTCAAACTAAAGTTCTGTTTGACTTTTTTTCTTTTTTGTGGTATGATAGCTCCCAAAACCACGGTTTAATGGTTGGTTATAAGGGGGAATCTTCAATGTATGAAGAAAAGGTAAGAAAATTAAATATTAATTGGAAATCATTAATAATTAAAATGGTTATTTTATTAGTAGCTTTATTTGTGATTTTATGGTTTGTTTCATTTTTTAAAAAGGATAAAAAGACAGTAGAATCTAATTTTAATTTTAATTTGAATAATATGCAAAGTGCTGCGCATGAGTATTTTACGGGGTCTAATTTACCTTCATCTTTAAAAGAAACTAAGAAAATAACTTTAGGAGAAATGTTTAATAGTAAGCTTTTAGTAGAATTTAAAGACCAAAATGATAAAGCTTGTAATTTGACAGATAGTTATGCAGAAGCAATGCGAATTAGTGATGAAGATTATTCAATTAGAGTTAAGTTAGTTTGTGATAGTGAGTCTAATGTTTTGATTGATACAATTACTGTTCCTAATATGATTGTTGATGTTGATGATAATATTAGTTTTAATACAAATTTAAGTAATATGAAAAGTGTTGCTAGTAATTATTTTAAAGGAGAAAATTTACCAAGTAGTATAGCTAGTTCAGTTAAGTTAACTTTAGAGAATATGATATCTAAAAATTTAATTGCAGAATTTAATACAGTTTGTAGTATGACAGATAGTTATGCTGAAGCGACTAAAGTTAATGATACAGATTATTCACTTAAAGTAAGGCTAGTCTGTGGGGATAAGTCTGATTATATATTAGATACAATTAGAGTAGAAGCCCCTACTACAAATAATAGTAATGGAAATAATAATGGCTCAACAAATAATATTATTGCAGTAAAGCCTAATACAAATACAAATAATAATGTAATAGTTAGTAAGCCTAATAATAATACCTCTAAACCGAATACTAATACAAATAATAAACCTAATAATACAACTAATGTTACATGTCCTTATGGTAATAAATCTTATAATTATTATTATCCAGTAGCATATGTTATAAGTGGTAATTGTGCTGTAAGTAAAGATTCTTATTATAATTCACAGTATGCGAATATAGCTTCTGATATGGGAGCTCGAGAATATCAAAAATTGGTTAATGAAATGAGTAGTTTACAAAAGAGTACAGGAGTAAATTTAAGTGTTTCAACACCAATATTTACACCAGCTTATAATACAGCTAATACAGGGTTAGTTGGGTATCAAATTAAATTTGTAGTAAAAGCCAAAATTTATTATGCACTTACTGATGTTTATGTTTACTTTTTAGATCAAAATGGCAATAGAGTAGTAGTAAGTGATAAACGAAATACTTTGTATAATTATGGTAATAGTAATAACAACAATAACAATAATAATGGCTCTAATACAAATGTGGCTGTATCTAAAATAACTTTAAATACAACAAATGTTAGTTTAAATGTAGGTGATACTTATAATTTAAGAGCTAGTATAACACCTAGTAATGCCACTAATCAAAGAGTTACTTGGTCAACTAGTAATAGTAGTGTAGCAAGTGTTTCTAGTAGTGGAGTAATTACAGCCAGAAGAGCTGGTACTGTGACTATTACCGCTAATGCTAGTAATGGAGTAAGTGCTAGTGTTAGAGTAAATGTGACAGCAAGTTATCTTTCATTAAATAGAACTAGTACAACTCTTAATGTAGGAGATAGTTATACAATATCTTATAATACTAATTTAAGTGATAGAGCAACATTTAGTAGTAGTAATACGAGAGTTGCAACAGTAAATTCTAGTGGTAGAATAACTGCAACTGGAGCTGGCACTGCGACTATTACGGTTAAAGTTGGTAATGAAAGTGCAAGATTTACAGTGTATGTTAATGAATCTAAATATTTTAAAGTTAATGAAACAGATTTTGCAATGTTTAAAGGTGGAACTTATAAATTAAATGTAGATACTAATTGTACAGTTAGATATAGCTCTAGTAATACAAATGTGGCAACTGTTAATGCTTATGGAGTGATAGTTGCTAAAGGAGTTGGAACTACTTTAATTAAGATTACAACTAATGAAGGTTATGGAACAACTATAAGACTTACAGTAAATGAGATAACCTTTTTAGCACCTGAACCAAAATATTAAGAAGAACTCGAGGGGATGGGTTCTTTTTTTTATGAAAATAAAAATGCAGTAATAACTCTAAATACAAGACTTATGGGTATCTGCATTATATATTTAAAGATAAACTTAAGGACTAATCTTGTATCCCAATTCTGCTATTCCAAGCCTTAACCATGAATATGAGTTTAAAAGGGATATTGGGCGCAAACCATACGTGGCATTCACGTTGTTGTTGTTTAGGTTGCCATTCGAATTCACAAAGAATACGACAGCACTGCTCGCGTTATACGGAAGTTAAACAATACCAACGTATTTAGATTAACCCTAAATAATTATAACATAATTTAGTATATAAAACTATAACTTAGGTTGATAATTTATTCTCCCAAGAAGATAATCGGCACTTACTCCATACTTTTTACAGATAGTATATAAAAAAGGAGTGGCAATATAATTTCTACCTCTTTCATAATTAGCAATGACAGATTGATTTGTGTTTAATATCTTTGCTAACTTCTCTTGAGTAAGTTGATTTATTTTTCGAAAATTTTTAATATTTTTGCTAATAAGTTCCTTATTGGGTAATGATTTTAAATTGCTATAACTTTCCTCAATTGTAAAACCAAAAATATAATCTATTGAAACTTGAAAATAGTTTGATATAGCTATCATATGTTTAATGGGTATAGTATGATAGTTATTTTCATAATGATTATATGTTGTTCTATCAATTTCTAAATAATTTGCCATTTCATCTTGAGATATATTGATGCTTTTTCTTAATAATTTTATTTTATTTAATACTTCTTCATATTTCATATTAACACCACGTTTATTTTCCCATTTATTTCGTAAGTATTAAATATAATGTGCCAAATAGAAATATTTTTCTTAACTTTTAATATAAGAAATAATATAATTTAGATATAAATGATAATTTTCTAATATAATTGAGGCCTCATTATTTAGAACTAAAAGAAAGGGAAAAATAATGAAATTAGAAAAAACAGAAAACTATAAAAAAATAATAATCGGAGGCTTGATAGCAGTAGGAATAACAGCAACATTAATATTAACAACATCAAAAGCAAAATATAAAAATGTCCAATCAATGGACTTAGCAAGTGGCACGATTAATTATACTTCCGCGGATATTGATTTAGTAGCAATCTATCAACAAAATGCTAGTGGTGAATACGAATCAACCAGCAGTATTCCTGCAAGTGACTACACTTTAAGTAACAATAGTTATTGTAATGTAAATGGCGAAAAAGATACAAGTATTAAACTATCATATGAAAATGGTTTAATTAGTATAAATGATATAACCAAAAGAACAAAATGTACATTGTATTTTGATAAAATAAAAGGAGAAACAATAATTAACAAAATAATAAGTCAATCTAAAGGAGAAAAAACAAGTTTTACTGGAATAGCTGACTCATCAGATACAGGAGTATATAGTGCACCCGATGATTATGGAACATCATATTATTTTAGAGGTGTAGAAAATAAGTTAAATAACTGGGTAGAATTTGCCGGCTTTTATTGGCGCATAATCAGGGTCAATGGCAACGGCTCAATACGCATGATATATCAAGGCGAGGCAACTGGAGCAATCTCAAGTTCTAACAAAACAGGAACGACCACTGGAATAAACAGAACAACATACCAATATAATACTAAATGGAGCGATAATACTTTTGTTGGATATATGACCAGTAAAGATAATTATGAACAATCAACGAGTTATAATGATGCTCACGCAAATTTATATGATAGCAATGCTAAAGTAGCAATAGATAATTGGTATAAAACAAACATAGTAAATAAAGCCTATGGAGGTAAAGTAGATATAAATACAGGATTTTGTAATGATAGAGAACTAAGTAGTGGAGCTTTTGGATATACAGGAGCAGGATATGGACAACAAAAAAGTGCATATGCTCCATTAGGAAGACTAGCTACAAGTGAAGATGATACATGGAAGACAACACAGACTCCAACATTACAATGTGCAAATAAAAACAGAGATTTATTTACAGTATCAACAGCAAGTATAGGAAATAAAAAGTTAACATATCCAGTAGGGCTTATAACAAGTGATGAAATAGTTTTTGCTGGAGGTCTTGGAGGAGCGAATAATACATCATATTATTTATATACAAATCAAAACTATTGGACAATATCTGCATGTATATATTACACAGCTCACGTGTTTTCAGTGAAGTCTGATGGGTACCTCGGTTACTGGAGTTTGCAAGGAACTCTTGGTCTCCGTCCTGTCTTAAATCTCCGTTCAGATACCAAGTTTTTAGGAGAAGAAAGTGAATCTGATACCTTTGTAGTAATATAATTTTTATCTTGCTCATATTGCTCGTTATATTTTTCTATTGTATAGTATAACTTTTATGTATGGGCAAGAAATTTTTTTAAAAACATTAGGTTTAATACCTGTTTTTCTTTATAAAAATATTATATAATTATATTAAAGTGAGGTTTTAAAAATGATAACAATGACTAAAGATCTTAATGAAGCACGATTTGTAACTCATGCTGGCAACTTTCATGCTGATGATGTTTTCTCTACAGTTTTATTAGAAAATTTATATGACAACATAACTTTAATACGATTAACGGAGTTTGATAGTGATGATAAGCACATTGCCTATGATATTGGCTTAGGCAAATTTGACCATCATCAAGCTGGCTATGATAAAAAAAGAGCTAACGGTATCCACTATTGTGGATTTGGGCTTTTATGGCAAGAATATGGTCGTGAGTATTTAAAAAAAATAAACGTAACTAATATTGAAGACACTTTTAACGTATTTGACTATCTTTTAGTAAATATGATAGATGCTATTGATAATGGCGAATTTGACATTAAAAGTGATTTCAATGTATTAACAGTATCTAATCTAATAGAATTATTTCGCCCAAAGTTTAATGAAGATAAAAATAATCTTTGATTTATTAATTAAAGATGCCATAAGTAAAGTTGATTCCATCAACATCATCCGAGAAAAACTGCCTACTGTCGAAAACAAATTATTAATATTAGAGGATTATATTCCTTATGAATTTGCACTTTTCCAACTTAAAAATGATATTGAATTTGTAATTTACCCTTCAACTAGAGGAGGTTATGCGGCTCATACAGTCCCAAAACGTTATAAAGGAATGACTCCCAAAGTGCCTTTTAATCCTGAATGGGCTGGTCTTCGTAATTCCAAACTTCAAAAAGAAAGCGGAGTATCTACTGCAAGATTCTGCCACAATAAATTATTCATAGCTAGTGCTGGCGAATTAGAAGATGCTATTAAACTAGTTCGCTTAAGCCAAAGAGCACATAAAATCAATAGTATTAAATAAATAACAATAATATTAATAATAATTTCAAAAAGTTTGCTAAAAGTAAACTTTTTTCTTGACAAAAATCGACATCTAATATATATTTATGGTAGAAAATATATACCGGTTAATATATTTTTAAATATTTATCTTTATTAGTTATGATGGGCAGTATAATCCTAACTATAAGTTTTGTAGGGAGGGATTATTACGAAAACTGTCGATAAATATGTTAAATTTAAAACTACTTATGAATTTCATGTTGTAATAGTAAAATCTGGGAACTTTTACTATTCTTTTGAAGATGATGCTTTAATATTAAAACACTTTTTTAGTTACCAAATAAGAGATCACAAAGTAGGATTTCCTCTAAATGCTAAAGCTAAAGTAAAAAGTGTTTTAAATCGCAACAATGTTAATTTAGTTGAAGTTATAGACGACTATGCTTATATTTTAGAATCCAAAAATAACAACGAATATAATCGTGTCTTAAAAGAAGCTAAAAGCAATATTTTAATTACTAATATGTTAAGTAATCTTATGAATACTATTGAAATTAAAGTAAAAAAAGAAGAAGCTAATTATCGCTTAATTAAGGAGTTTGTCGATGAACTCTAATTTTGCACTATTAAATAATAGTAAAAAAACTATAGCCTACATCAATAAGCAACTTATAAACTATCCAAAATCTGAAGTCGTATTAAAACAAAATATTGAACGTACCATGTATGAAATAATTGAACTTATATTTTCTTACAGTATTAACGATGTCGAACGAATTAAAATTAAATTTTTAAAAGATTTAGTTATCAAATTATCAATGCTAGATTTCTATATTGCTACATCCTTTGAAAAAAGAATAATAAGTAAAAAACGATTTGAATCAATCGCCTTATTTATTGTCGAAATAAGAAAAATTGCTTATGGACTAATACGTAATGCCGCCAAGTGTTAAATATGATGATTTAGTAGACATTGATAAAATTCGTGATATGTACAAAATAATACGAACTAAGACCAAAAATCGTGGGAAACTCCATAAATTTGAACTATTCTATTCAAGTAATATCATAAGTATATTAACATCTTTAAAAAATAAAAACTATAAACATAGTAATTATAATATTTTTTTAGTAAGCGAACCTAAATACCGTATTATCATGAGTGAAATTATGAGCGATAAAGTAGTTAATCATCTCATATCCAATTATGTCTTAGCTCCAGGTATATTTCCCCATTTAATTGAACAAAATGTCGCGACCAGAGAAAATAAAGGTACCAAAGAAGGAATTAGATATGTCAAAAAATATATTAATAAACTAAAAATGAATCATGATAAAGTATATGTTTTAAAATGTGATATCAAAAAGTATTTCTATAGTATTGACCATGAACTAATTCTATCAAAAATAAGTCGATTTATCAAAGATCCTGAGATATACAAAATAGTAAAGAATATCATCGAATCAACCAATGAAGAATATATAAATAAACATATAGAGAAAGTAGTTAATAAAGAAATAGAACGTTTAAATAAATTAAATACCCTAGATAAAGATTTAAAAATAGCTGAATTAAAGCGCATTCCTACTTATAAAAAGAATAAAGGTTTGCCAATTGGCAATATGACTTCGCAACTTCTTGCAGTCTATTTCTTAAATGACCTTGACCATTACATAAAAGAACAACTTCACTGTAAATATTATATCAGATATATGGATGATTTTATAATTTTTGATCATGATAAAGAACACTTAAAAGAACTAAAAAAAATCTTAACCGAAAAAATCAAAGAATTTAAACTTGAACTAAATAACAAAACTAATATTTACGATTTAAATCATGGGTTTAGCTTTCTTGGCTATCAATTCTTATTAAAAGGTAAAAAATTAATTATCAAAATTAATAGCCAAACTAAAAGAAGAATCAAAAAAAAGATGCGTAAATTAAAGAAAATAAACGCACCTAATTATGAAAATGTAAAAGCAAGTTATATGGGTTACCTAAAAATTGCTAATACTAAAAATCTTTTAAGAAAATGGGACCTCTAATTAGGGTCTCTTTCTATATGATAGAATAACAATAAAATATTAATTATTCCACAAACACCAACAATTGCATAAATAATTCTTGTAATCATTGAAGAATCTTTAAATAAAGCAGTAACTAAATTGAAATCAAAGAATCCAATTAGTCCCCAATTTATCGCTCCAATAATCGTAAAAATTAAAGCAATCTTTTGTAATGTTTCCATTTTATCACACCCTTTGTTATTATAATTACCAGAAAAAAACATTATATGCATGAAATTTGGCAAAACTTAATAATTATGATATTATAGCATGCAAGAAAAAGAGGGATTGCAATGAAAAGATTTATATTAAAAGAAGAAGAAGAAATTATCCGAAAAGTAGAAAATAACATACCCTTTGACAATCTAGGTGAAGTAGAAGTTTATCTAAAGCATATG
>CAOVIS010000011.1:0-2491 GCA_948543905.1 uncultured Bacilli bacterium | reverse complement strand
CTTTTTTTGATGGAGAAGAGATAGCATGGATAACAGGGGCAATAATATCAATTTGTTTTATAGTATTTGGTGGCTCTTTTCTGCTAGGTAAAATATTTCCACTTATTCCAATTTTATCAGGTATAAAAACTCCTACTATATTTGGTGCATTAAAAATTGCAGCATTATCCATTCCAGTTGCCTTCGGATATTATGGTTTAGAAAAATTTCTAGCCACAAAAAAAGCTGAAAAATTGGTAAATCAAGAAATAAAAGCTTTAAAATTAAAATGTGGATATGCCAAAGATAATGACAAAGCTTTAGAAGAAATGCGAACTATTGCTGACAGCTATAAAGCACCAGCTAAAGATGTAGACCAATTTATTAGTATGATTTACAAAAACATAATAAATATTGTTAATATAAAATATCCTGGATTTAAACAAGATGTGGCAGATTTATACGATTTAACCCAACATTTCTTAGATGCTAAAAAAGCTATGAAAGTAACAAGTGAAAATTATGTCTTATCTTCATCATCCGAGTGGTTTAAAAAGCTAAATGAAATAGAAGCTAGAATTGAAACAAATTCTAAAATAAAGAATAACCAAGAATTAAATATGCAAGTATTAGACCAAATAAGCCAAGTTTTAGCAGAAGAAGACATAGCACTTAATGGATTATCAAGCACATTAGATAGCAAAGACGATCCCATAAATTTAAAATTAACATTATAGAGCTGAAGCTCTTTTTTATTTTTTTAAGAAAATTTAAAACTTCTTTAAAATAAAAGCATATTTTAAAACTACAACAATATATTTTAATTAGAAAAGGAAGTGTTTTATTGAAAAAATTAGTAGTATCAACAATATTTTTAATGTTATTTTTAGCAGGATGTGGTAAAAAAAGCCCAGAAGACTTAATAAGTAAATTCTCTTCTAGTGTAGAAAAATCTAAAGCCTACGTTTTAAAAGGCAACATGGAAATATTATCAAATGAAGAAACTTATACTTATAGCCTAGAAGCTTCTTATATGCAAGATGATTTTTACAAAGTGACTTTAGTTAATCAAACTAATAATCACGAACAAATAATATTAAAAAATAAAGATGGAGTTTATGTCGTAACAAGGGCTCTAAATAAAAGTTTTAAATTCCAAAGTGAATGGCCAGACTCTAGTAGTCAGTCATATATTTTATCCTCTTTAGTTAAAGATATAAAAAATGATAACGAAAAAACCGTAGAGGAACAAGACAAAGGATATGTAATCAAAACAAAAGTTAACTATCCTAACAATTCAGAATTAAGCTATCAAAAAATATATTTTGATAAAAACATGAATCTGGAAAAAGTTGAAGTATACAACAGTGAAAATATTGTCAACATTAAAGCAACATTTACCAATATAAACTTAAAAGCTAACTTAGAAGAAAGAGAATTTGCTCTAGAAAATATTATTGACACCAAAACTCAAGATAATACAGATAAAAATACCGAAAATAAGGATAATTCTAAAGCTGAGGAAAATAAAAATCAAAGCCCAAATAATCCAAATGAGAATAAAACCAATAATGGAAAAGATAGCTGCACCAGCGGTACATGCGATAATAAAACTAGCAACATCATCGACTCTATAATATATCCTTTATATATTCCTAGTTCAACTTACCTATCAAATAGTGAAAAAGTTGATACTGATGATGGTAATCGGGTAATCCTAACCTTTGCCGGTGAAAAGAATTTCACTTTAATCGAAGAAGTAGCAAATATTTCACAAGAATTTGAAATTATTCCTGTATATGGTGAACCAGTAATGCTAAGTGACACTATTGCAGCTAAAAGTGCCAATTCCATGTATTGGACTAGTGAAAACATCAATTACTATTTAACAAGTAATGATCTTACTACTGCTGAAATGGTTACAATTGCAGAAAGTCTTGGAAATGCCAAAACAGTATCTGTTAATGGAGCTAAGTAATAAATGAGTGAGAATTAATTAAAATTATACCTATTAAAATTATAGAGGTTATGACAATATGTTTTCTCTTTTTTTTAAAATCACAAAATATTCACTTAAAATCGAATCGTGAAGTGAAAAAGTAAATTCCAGTTTAAAAAGAGTTAAATCGATTGTAAGAGAAAGTTCCACAAAAAGGGACTCTTTTGATAATTAAGACTAGATTTTTGTAAAATATATTGTATAATAAGTAGACATCTGATGTAATTTACTGCATACAAAAAGACAACTGAGTTGCAATTTTTTTAAAATTGTAAGACTAAATTCCAGTTGGTAGTGATTGTTAAAGATTAAAGTATATTGGATGTTTCTATGTATTTATAAAATTATTTTTTATAAATATGTTTTAAGAGATAAGGTTTTAAAATAACGTTATCTCTATCAATTTTATTAACTCCAAGTTTGAGGAGTAAATCAGAACCATAAAGAAATTCAAACATCTCATAAGGGGTCTTACCATTTAAAGACTCACGAGGAGTAGAATTAATATGGTCA
>CAOVIS010000010.1 GCA_948543905.1 uncultured Bacilli bacterium | reverse complement strand
CTGTATTATAACTTTATATATAGGCATAAATAGTTAAATTCAAGGTTAAACTTGATTTTTTCTTTATTTTAATTTATAATATGGACGTTGTTTTGGAGGAATTATGAGTAATTTATTTATTAGAAATGATTATAAGAGAGATTTAATTAAATATAAAATGAGTTTAGTAAATACTAAAACAAGTAGAAGAAATACTTTAGGAGTAAAAAGTTTTAATTTAGAGCAAAAGAAAATAGCTCCAATCAATTATGATTCGACTTCTAAATACTTAGCTGCTGATATTACTGATGAAGAGTTTGAATTATTATTTAAAATTAATCCAGAGTTAGCTGTTAAATTATTAGATAAAAGACCAGTAGTATCTTTTAGAGAAATTTATGGGATAACAAAAGAAGAATCACTTGATAATTTGGATACCTTTTTATACCATGGAATAAGAGGTGTTGATTGTTTATCTAAACTTTTAAATATTATTAAAGATGGGAAAATCTTATCAGGTAATTATATTCCTGGTTATTTTAATTATAGTGATAATTGTAATTTAGGAGAATATATATCATTAACTAATTATGAAAGCGAAATATTTTCTAATTTTATTTCACCTAATATTTTTTTAATGATTAGTCCTTTAATTCCTAATTTACGAACTATTTATGTTCCATTTGAAGTATGGTGTTATATTAAAGAGTTGGATTGGCCTTTAAAAAATTTATATAGTTATGCTAGTGGTGAATTTTTAGCACCAAAAGAAATATCATGGAGTGATGTTAGAGCAATTGGCATTGATAGATTTAATATGAGTCATTGTCAAAACATTATTTATGATTTAAAAGAATTGATGGAAAGAGAAAATATTACTATTCCTTTATATGATATTGGGATGCATTCTATTATTTAAGAGAGAAGTTTAAAAAAATAAATTTACTTCTTTTTGCTTTATCATTTTGAATTAATGAACTTTCATCAAGCATTAATGTAAAATCTTTTAATCCTAATAACTCTTTTCTTCTAAATACCAAATCATAATTAATAACACCTATATAAATACAAGGATCAAGTGATGGTTCTGAATAAGTTTGTTCTGTCCATTCATCATATATGGTATTTGGTTCATCTGCTTCTTTTACATCTCTTACAAATCTTTCTAATTGTTTTTTATCTGTTAAGTCATAGATTTGTAAAAATAATTCATTTGCATAATTATCTTTAAAATGATTAATCCAATCATTAATTTTTGATTTTTGACAAACAACCAAATTACCATGTGTTCCAAAACTAATCATCTTTTCAGAACCTATGAATGTTTTTCCTAAACCCATATCCAAATAGTAAGCACATTTATTAAAATCTTTTGTTTTCTCTAATACTTCAATTTGATGTCTAAATAGTTCCATAGTCATAACCTCACTTATATTTGATCCACATACTCATAAAGTTTTTTAGGACTTATATGATATGAATACTTTTCTTTTCCTTCTTTTTTAGTTGCAAATCCAAATGGTGCAGTTCCTTGTTGAAGTGATACTCTAACAAACTGTTCAGATTTATGTAATAATCTTGCTGCTTCTTTAATTGGTACATTATATAAAAATGTATCTTTTGATTCATCTGCAATTTCTTCATTGAAATATTCTAGTGGAACATCCAAGACTTCACAAATCTTTTCTTTTGTTGAATCTTTTGGAATATTAATTCCTGATAAATACTGACTAATTGAAGATTTGTTTTTATTAATTTTCAGAGCAAGTTCCACTGGCTTAATATTTCTTTCAGTCATTGCAAGTTTTAATTTTTCTGAAAATGTCATTTGTATCACCTCTTGTCATAATAGTTTGTAGATTTTTAGTCTACTTTTTGATTAAAAAAAATTTCTTCTTTTTCTTCCAAACTTAATTTAAGAAAATCACTTAAAAATGATATTTCACTACCATAGAATTCATTTTTTCCATCTAATTTGTTCAAAAATCCTTGATAACTCAAATTTAGTTGTTTAGCAATA
Organism: uncultured Bacilli bacterium; assembly: GCA_948543905.1. The sequence goes on along the minus strand of CAOVIS010000010.1, from coordinate 16,166 downwards.
AATGTTAATTTATAACCAGATTCTTCAATCTTTTTTCTTAACAATTCTGTGTTTATCATTTTCATCACCTTTCTTCAAAATCGTGTTGTAGATTTACCATCTACAAATCAAGTTTAACACCTTGTAGATAGAAAGTCAACATTTTTTTATAAAAATATCAAAAAAAGTTGATTTTTAAGGTACAAAATGTTATATTTATATAGAAAAGAAGGTGATTATATGATTAAAGATAATAAAGAAATTTATATGAAAAAAATTGGTAACAGAATTAAATATATAAGAGAAAATCAAAATATGACACAAGAAGAACTTGCAAAAAAGTGTGGATATAGTTCACGATCAACTATTAATAAAATTGAATTAGGAATTAATGATGTTCCTTACTCAAAAATAAATAACATTGCACAAGCATTAAATGTTAATCCAGTTGATATTTTTAATTGGGAATCAAATGAAACAATATGTGAAGAAATAAAACTTTGTGAACAAATTCAAAAAGCATATGGGAAGGATGCATTTGAACTGTTATCTACCTATTTAACTTTAAATAATGATGGTAAACAAGCAGCAATTACAATGCTTCAAGGATTATCAACTAATGATAATTTTAAAAGTTAATGTGTCATCTCTGTGTCACTATAATCATTAAAGGTGTCACAGTACAAATAATAAGAAAATAAAAGGAAAAAATTAAATTTGTGTCACCGTGTTATTAAAATTTATGTTATTTAGTATTTTAATAAACTATATACTAATTTTATATAAAAATAATAAATAATATAAATAAAAATGACATGACACACTGTCACAGTGACACACCAAGAAAGGATTGATATTTATGTTATTTAAAAAGAAAAACTCAAATATACTTAATGTTATGCATTATCAAGGATTAGATGGATTTAATCAAGATTATCCATGTTTGATTGAAATAAAAGAAAAAGAATTTGAAATTAGAAAAATAAAACCTGAATTAACTGTAACATTACCGATTAATCAGATTATTAAAATTGATTCATTAAAAAATAATGAATTTACACAAAAATATAATAACACGATAGGAACAAATAATAAAAAGTATTATCTTATCATTACTTACAAATCAAAAGATAATAAAGAAAAAGAAATTATATTTTGGGGAACTGCTAGTGAAGCAATTAAATTTGATAATTTAAAATATAAATATACTGGTAATACTGAAAATTATTCTTTATAACAAAAAAATCTAGTGCTGGTAACACTAGACAATAACAATCACTTTCAAAATGATTATTACCCTAAAATCATTTTATCATTTTGTTAGTGAAATATCAAGAAAGGAATTTGATAAAATGAAAAATCCAAATGGTTATGGATCAGTTGTTAAACTATCTGGGAATAGAAGAAATCCTTTTGCAGTAAGAAAAACCACAGGATGGAATGAAAAAGGACACCCTATATATTTAACAATAGGTTATGCACCTACAAGAGAAGATGGGAACATAATGTTAGCATTATATAACAATGATCCTTATGATGTAAATGCAGCCAAAGTTACATTAAAAGAGTTATGGAAATTATTTCAAGAAAAGAAACTTCCAAAACTAGGTAAAGGAACAAGAGGTTCATTAAAATCTGCATTTAATCACACAAAGAAATATCATGATACTAAATATAAAGATTTAAAATCATTTCATATGCAAGATTGTATTGATAATTGTGGTTGTGGATATTCAACACAATGGGCAATTAAAAATTTATTTGGACATTTAGATAAATTTGCTTTAGAATTGGATGTTATCAATAAATCTTATGCACAATTAACTACTGCTGAAAGCATACCTGAAACAACAAAAATACCATTTACAGAAGAAGAAATTAATAAATTATGGGAACACGAAAAAGAAGATTGGGTTGATTCAATATTATTATTTTTATATACAGGTTTTAGAATAAGTGAATTAATAAATATAAAAATAGAAGATATTGACCTTGAACAAGGCACAATACAGGGTGGTACAAAAACAAATGCTGGTAAGAATAGAATTATACCTATTCACTCTAAAATCTTTCATATAGTCAAATCTAGGGTACAATCTGGGCAAGTTTATTTACTTGAACTAGATGGTAAAAAATTAACCAACTATTTATATTATAAAATATGGGATGAAATAATGAAGAAATTTGAAATGGAACATACCCCACATGAATGTAGACACACTTTCAGAAGTAGATTAGATTCAGCAGGTGCAAATAAAAAATGTATTGATATGTTAATGGGACATAAATCCAAAGAAGTTGGTGAAAGAGTTTATACCCATAAGACACTAGAAGAATTAAAATATGCAATTGAACTAATAACAAGTTAGTAACAAAAAAGAACCCCAACCCTTATATTTAAAGGGTTGGGGTTTGATTTCAAAATATTATATCATAAAAGTAACATTTTAGCATTTATTTTTTTAAGATTTGCAAAATAATACTCTTATTTATTATAATATACTCAGGTGAAAAACTATGGAAATAAAACACATTGCTCTTGATTTTGGTGGTGTTTTAGGTTATATTGATTTAACTAATTTAACCTATATTGAAAAAACATTATTAGAAGCCTATCGACATCAAAACAATCAAAAATATTTAATGTACTTATCTAATATTTTAAAAATAGATATTCCCACTTTACTTGAAAATGCTCGTAGTGCTATTTCCCAAATCTATTTTAAAGCCTATAAAATATATGATAGTACTCCTAAAACTTTAGAAAGTTTTTTAACATTAGGTTTTTCCTTATCAATTTGGACAAATAACACTTTATATTTTAATAAATGGATTAATTCCAATCCAATAAGTAACTACATACCTGCATCTTTTATTTGCAACTCTTGGTATTATCCTGAAAATTTCAATAAACCTAATCCCAATTTTTATGAAGAAGCTTTAAAACAAATAAATTTAAACCCAGAGGAAATTCTTTTTATTGATGATTCACCTCCCAATATATTTGGGGCCCAAAAACTTAATATTAATGGCTTAATCTATAAACATCCTCACAACTTAGAAAAAGAAACTATAACTGAAATTTTAAAATTAGAAAGAAGGAAATAAAATACTAGTAGACTACATAACAAATAATATATGGACTTCATTTAAAAATAATAATCGCACTCTTTTTTATCGTAGTATCTATACTTATGGAATTATAAAATATAAACATCCTAAAATAAATAATCCTATAACTGAAGATATTACCGTCTATTACCCTAACAATGAAAAACAGCTGCGAGCTTTTAATGGAAATATGCCATCTTTATCAAAAGAAACTATTAAAAATTTTAAATTAGAAGATATTACTTTATTAATTAAAAATTATTACTATATTAGAACAAAAATAAAAACAGTGGAAACTAAAATAAACAAAACAAAAAATTATTTAAATTATAAGCCAATTGAAACTATTATAAATCTGGAAGCTCAAGTTTATGCTTATGAATATTTAATAAGTAATTTAGCTAACTTTTTTGATTTAAATAATCATAACGAAATATTAACAACTTTTAAAAAGTGGAAAAATGATCCTCTTAACAAAGAGTCTATTATTTATAATCTAGTATTTACAGAAATTAAAAATAAATTAATCTTAAATGAAAGTATATCTACACTAAAACTTTATTTGAGCTATAATGAACTATTACAAATACTTCAAAATAAAATAACAAAAAAAGATATCTTAAGTATAATAACAATTAGAAAAAAAGGTTTTATTTTCTTAAACTTACAAAAATACCATAATAAAATTATAACTAACGAAAATACATACCAAGAAATAAAATCTTTTTTTGACAATATTATAATTAAAGAATTAAATAAATCATTAGACAATAACTATATTAAAGGTAAACCCACTTATGATTTTGGCACATTAAATGGTGAAGTTTTAATTTATAACTCTAAACTTAAGCAAAATATATTAGGAAAAATTCTAGTCTGTGAAGTTTTAACTGCTAGTGATACTTATAAATTATTAGATGCTAAAGCTTTTGTGGTTGATGCAGGCGGAATACTAAGTCATGCGGCTATTTTTTCTCGAGAATTTAACAAACCTTGTCTGGTCGGATGTAAAATTGCAACAAAATATTTTAAAGATGGTGATAAAATCCAAATAAATAGCACCAATGGCATTTGTTTTAAAGTTAACTTTTAACTTTATTTTTTTCGTTTTATTTTATATTTTTCTTCATTTAGAACTAAATGATAATTTTTCTTAGATAAAATAGTTATGGCAATTGACCAAATACTAAGTACTAAAAATGCTAAAGATATAATAATAAATATACACCATATACTTAAAATATGCATTTTATCAAACCTAAAAAAGTTATGTAATGGTTCGATTACATGGTATTTAGTAATATTATTAATTGTCCCAAAACTCTCAAAACCCCATCTTCCTAAAGTAAAATAAGAAATTTTTTCGGTAAAACTTACAAAAGGAATAAACATTCCTGAAAATAACATTTGAAACATCATATAAAGTGGTGAAAAAATTAAGGTAGCTTTCGTATCTCTAGCTATAGCGGAAATAAATAAACCTATAATACTATTAGTAAAAGTCATTAAAAAGAAATTAATAATAAGTTCAATTAAAGTATTAAAAAGTAAGGCATCATTAGGTCTTGGACTTAAATGATAATAAACTATTGTAACACAAGTTATCGCTTGATATAAAGAAAAAAAAGCGACCACTACAATTTTAGAAACAATATAAGAGGCAAAATTAAGGCCACTCATATATTCTTTCTTAAGCATATCTCGCTCCTTTACTATTTCTTGAATTGTATTAAAAAGTCCTAACCACATCGATGCCATCGTAAAAGCTGCTCCACCAATCATCCCAGCAGAAATAAAATTTAAAAGACTATTTTTTTCGCTTGCAAGACATATCAAAATTCCCATTAAAATTGATTGACCAAGTAATAACAATAACATAAATTTATCATTAAATAAAGAACTTAGATATCTTTTTACTAATGTACTTGTTTGGCTAAAAAAGCCTACTCGTTCTTTTTTTGGTATTTTAGGATAATTTTGAAAAGTTATTTTTTGAGCATTTTTTTGATATTTTTTATACCAGAAAAGCGAATCTTCTTTTAAAATATCATAAATATCAACAAATTCTTTGACATTAAAATAAGCATTAATCTCACTATAGGGTCCATAATAACAAATACGACCATTCGAACCCATAAATAAAATTTTATCACATAAATATAAATTTGAAACTGTATGAGCCGTAATAATAACTGTTTTTCCAGTATCCGCGATTTCTCTTAATTTTAACATGATTTTTTTCTCAATATTAGCATCTAAACCACTGGTTGGTTCATCAAGTAAAAATAGTTCGGGATCACTTAGCATTTCTGTGGCAATACTAGCCCTTTTCTTCTCACCTCCACTTAAATTTTTAATAAGGGTATTCTTTACATGACTAAGTTCTAAGGTTTTTAAAACATAATCAATTCTTTTTTGGATTTCTTTTTTAGTTAAATTTGGTACTCGAAGTTTTAAGGAATATTCTAAAGACTTAGATAAAGTTAATGTTTTATCTAATATTTCTTCTTGGGGAACGTAGGCTATTCTACCTTTTAAATGTTCTTCTTCTTTAAGAATATCTAAACCATTTACATAAACATTACCTGTACTAGGTTTATTATACCCACTTAAAATATTCATAAGAGTAGTTTTACCAGCACCAGATCCCCCAACTATAGCTACAAACTCGCTCTTTTGAACACTTAAAGAAAGGCTCGATAATATTTGTTTCTTTTTACCATTTACTATTACTTCTTCAGAAATATTATCAATTATTACATCAAATCCATGCTCCATTATAAACCTCTTTCATTATCATAATTATAACATAAATCATGATTAGAACAAATAAAAAAGCCTTACTTTATTTATAAGACTTAATTTAAATTACCATCTTTTAAAAAGTATACTTCATACCAAATAATAAAGATTAAAATAATATATACTTTAAGACCATTAAGTTTATGATTGTAATAATGATCATCTAGTAATTTATTAATATATTCGACATTAAAAAACTCTTTAACATAATCACGATTAAAATAATCTTTAACTATTTTGTAATACTTTTCTTCTCTTATCCACTTACCAAAAGGAACTGGAAAACCTAGCTTGCGTCTTTTACTCCACTCTTCAGGAATTTTGGCATGCGCAATATTTCTAAAAATATGTTTAGTTTCATTATTTTTAACTAAATACTTTGAAGGTATCTTACTAGCCATTTTAAAAACTTCAATATCAAGTAATGGAACTCTAAGTTCTAAAGAACTTGCCATCGACATTTTATCCGCTTTTAGTAATATATCTTGAGGAAGCCATAAATGCATATCAATATACATCTTTTTGGTAACATCACTTTCGTTTTTAACCTCGTCATATAAAGGTTTAATGACACTTTTTATGGTCTCATTACTCTGTAAATTAGATGCTAAAATCATATTGGCTTCTTCATCACTCATATAATTACCATGACCAATATAGCGTTCATATAAAGGTTTACCATAAGCCATAATTGTATTTTTTCCTTTAAAATTAGGCATTTTATTTAAAACTTTAGCATTTATTTTTCGTAAACTAAGAGGCAATTTTTTATATACTTTAAGAAAAGTTGGCTCATTATATTCGTTATAACCCCCAAACATTTCGTCACTTCCCTCACCCGATAAAACTACTTTTACTTCACTACTGGCAAGGCGCGCTAAAAAATAAAGGGGTACAGTCGATAAATTTGCATGGGGTTCATCCGTATGATACGTAATGGTTGGTAGTATATTAAAAAATTCTTCACTACTAATGTACTTACTGTAATTTTTAAGTCCTAAAATATCTGATAAATCTTTAGCCATTTTAGTCTCATCAAAACCTTGATAATCAAACCCAACTGTAAAAGTCTTATCAGGATTGGCAACACTTACGACATAAGAAGAATCTACTCCTCCCGATAAATATGAACCAACCTCGACATCACTAGTCATTTCATGATATTTGATAGAATCTTCTAAAGTTTCTTGTAGCATATTTTCATATTCTTGATAACTTTTATTTTCTTTATTAAAACTTACTTTAAAATATTCTCGAATATCTAACTTGCCATCTTTATAAATAAAATAATGTCCGGGTTTTAATTTAAAAACATTTTTAAAAAAAGTCTCTTCATGAATAGAATATTGAAAAATTAAATACATTTTTAAAGTATCGGTATTTACTTCTTTCACAAAATCAGGATGTTCTAAAAAAGATTTGATTTCACTGCCAAACATTAAAGTATCATTAAAAACTCCATAATAAAAAGGTTTAATCCCAAAATGATCACGACAGCCAATAATTTCTTTAGTATTACTATCATAAATTACGAAAGCAAACATCCCTCGAAGACGAGGAAAAAGTTTAGTTTTATATTCTTCATAACCATGAATTAATACTTCGGTATCAGTTTCTGTCATAAATTTATGACCTTTTTTTAATAAATCTTCTTTTATTTCCTGATAATTATAAATCTCCCCGTTAAAAATAACAACCATACTCTTATCTTCATTATAAATGGGCTGCTTCCCACTTTTTAAATCAATAATTGATAATCTTCGATGACCGAGCGCAACTTCATTATCCGTAAAATAACCTACATCATCTGGCCCTCTATGAATAATCCTATCTGCCATCTTTTTTATAATTTGTTTTTTATCTTTAACACTGTTTTTATCAGTAAATCCCACTATTCCGCACATATTTTACACCTCCTATTTCCAATAACTATTTTTATATTCTTTATAATAATTAAACCATCTTTTACGTAACATTAAAAATCTTTTAAAATTTTTATCTTGAGGACAAGCCATTGGTTTTACTACCCTCGGCCATAACTCTAAAGTTTTCCTCTTAAATTTTTCATTTGTAATATATTTTTTTATAATCCCTTTAGGCACAAATGAAAGCATTACTTCTTTATCTAATATTCTAAATTCGTGTTCTTTACCATTTATAGTGTCGTCAACTATCGTTTTAACTAAATTCTTGCCAAGTGCCGCAACATAATAACTGCTTCTTCCCTGACGAGCATTAATTTCCAACACTTTAAAAGTATTATCTCGAATATCATATTTCATATCAACTTCTGCAAAACCCCGATAATTAATACTTTCCATGAATTCTTTCAATAAAGTTATTTCTTTCTTAACATCACCACAAGTTGTATTAAATCCATTTATCAAAACTGCCGCATTTCCAACCATATTAGAAGTACGCTCTTGAAGACCAATTTGAGCAAAAGTCATAAATTCGCACTTTCCTTTAGTATTCACATATAATACAGCATCAAATAAAGCATCATCTCCACCAGGAATAAACTCTTGAATAATAAGCTTTGCATCATATCCACTATTTTTTATTATATTAATGGTACTTTCCAATTCTTTTCTACTACTTAATTTATAAATTTTCTTTTTACCCTCAAAACTTATATGGTTATAAATAACTACATTAGCCGGTTTAACCACAACAGGATAAGTTAAATCATCAGGAATTTTATTCTTTTTAGCACAATCATAATAATAAGTCTTAGGAAATTTTAATTTACTATTTCGATATGTTTTATAAAAATTTTCTTTATTAGTAAGACTAGTAATAACATCATTACTAGGAAAATTAAAAACATAATTTTTTTCTAATAATTCTTTATTTTTACTTACAAACTCTGTATAAGTCTCATTAGTACTTATCAAAACAATTTTTTTATAATGCTTACTTGCAAATTCTTTTAAAACTTCCAAAAAACCCTCTTCATCCCATAATCTTTCATCATAAGATATATTTAAAATATTCGAATAAGTTGTAAAAGAAAGAGGACTTTTCCCTATTACATAAGGCTTTACATGATAAGCTTCATAAGTACACCTTGCCATGTAATAAGCATTTGGATCAGATCCTAAAATTAGTACTTCAAAATCCATAATTAACTTCCTTTCTTATTATTAAGATAAACTTTAGAAACTCTTGTAGTAATACTATTAAATACATGATAACTACTCGTATTAAGTCTTAAAGCTATACTCCTAATCGTATTATTTTTTCCAATAATCTCAACTGTATCTCCTATTTTAACTGAATCATCTACTAAAACCATTAACATATCCATCGAATCACTAACGATTTTATAAGGTTTATTATTAATATAAACTACATCATAATCTTTAGTTACACCATCTGCATATCCAATTGCAATCGTGGCAATTACCCCATCACTCATAACTTTATAAGTTGCATTATATCCCACAGTCTCCCCAGATTTAACTTTTCTTACAGAAATTACCTCTGAATATAAACTAAACGCTGTCTTTAAATCCAAATTGTTTTCAGAAATATAATTATTACTCTCCCCTTTACCCAATAGGTTTCTTTTAATTTTCCGTAAAATATTTATAAAACTATTATTAGGCTCCACACTTCCACTAAATCCATACATCATAATCCCTAGTCTAATTCCGCTTACAATAGGTATTTTATTATGACTCACAAAAGTTAGACTTCTATCAAAATGAACTATGGGAATACTTTGTAAATCCATAAAACTTATTAAATCATTTACTTTCTTTAACTGTTCATGATATATTATATCTCCTCTACCACTAGTTGCAAAATGAGTATATATTCCTTCTAAAAATAAATTATCACTCTCATTTATTAAACTATAAGCTTCTTCTAATTCACTTTTGTCTTTAAAACCTAACCTATTCATTCCCGAATCAATTTTAAAGTGCACTTTTAAAGTTTTAGAAAATTTCCCTTTTATTAAACTTTTTAAATAATCTAAATTATATTATTTTACTTACCTTTATACCTTGGATAGCTATTTTTTTTAAAAGTATAATTACTAATTTAAATAATCTAAATTATCAATCGTAATTGTTATATCATTATCCAAAACAACCTTAATAAACTCTAAATTAATCGGTTCTAAAATTAAAATTGGCATATCTTCAAATTTAGCTCTTATCTCCATGGCTTCATCTAAACTAGACACAGCAAGATAATTAATACCACCTTCAATTAAACTAGGAATAACATCTATCCCATGGTGATATGCATCATTTTTAACAACTCCTATATAATATTTATAATCAGGATATTTTTTCTTTATATCTTTAATATTATTTTCTAATACAGTCGTATCTATATTTACAAATGTTTTACGGTACATCAGAACCTCCTAACTAGGTAATTTATCTAAAAAGAATACTTCATACCATTTAATAAATGCGTAAATAGCCCATACTTTTTTATAAGTATCTTTTTTAGCTTTTAAAGAATTATCTAATAATTTTAAGATATAATTTTGATTAAAAAATTCTCCAACAAACTCTTGGCTAAATGTTTTTCTTATATCTTCATGAACATCAGTCTCTGCCATCCAAGCGCGAAGAGGAACAGGAAATCCTAGTTTTTTTTTCTTATATGATTCGTTAGGAATTACTTTTTTGGCCGCATCTCTTAAAGCTACTTTGGTATTTTCGTGAGTTACTTTCTCATGTTTTCTAAGACTACTAGCTACTTTAAATACTTCTTTATCAATAAATGGTACTCTAAGCTCTAAAGAATTAGCCATAGTCATTCGATCAGCTTTATGTAAAATATCTTTAATAAGCCAAAAATTAATATCTATCGCTTGCATTTTAATTAAATCATCTTTATCTTGATGTTCTTGATATACATCTTTTGTAATATCTTTATTTTTATAAGAACTAGTAAACGCTAAAACTTTCTTTGCTTCTTTATCACTAAATACTCTATTCATGCCAATAAATTCATTTTCAAATTTAGTCCCTCTTCTTACTAAAAAGTTCCGTCCTCTAAATTCTGGTAAATAACCTAAAACTACAGCTAAACTATGTCTTAAAAAGTATGGTATTTTATTATAGAATCCCATATCTACTGTCTCACGATAAGTATTATATCCCGCAAAAAATTCGTCTGCCCCTTCACCTGATAAAACAACTTTTACATCTTTATGTGCTAGTTCCGCCAAAAAGTATAACGCAATAGAGGCCGCATCACAAAAAGGCTCATCCATGTGATACATAATTTTGGGCACTATATTCATATATTCTTCTTTATTTATTTTTTTACTAATGTTTTTAAGACCTAGTCTATTTGCTAAATCTTCCGCATATTCAATTTCATTATATCTCTTTATATCATAACCAACTGTATAAGTCTTATCTGGACGTGCTAAACTTACAATATAAGAAGAATCAATACCACTAGATAAAAACGAACCTATTTCAACATCACTTTCTAAATGATGTTCTACTGAAGTCTCCATAGTCTTAGCAACTATTTTGACTGTTTTATCGTAATCACGTACCTCTTCATTCCACTCTAATTTATAATATCTGGTAATTTCTAATTTACCATTTTGATACTCTAAATAATGACCTGCATCTAAACGATTGACACCTTCAAAAAAAGTTTCTGTCGTAGGTGTAAAACTAAAAGTTAAAAAAGGTGCCAATAAATCTTTATTAAGCTTCTTTTCAAAATCAGGATGATCTAAAAAACATTTAATTTCAGAGGCAAACATAAAAGTTCCATTATTTTGATAATAATAAAATGGCTTTATTCCAAAATTATCTCTCGCACAAAATAGTTTCTCTTCTTTCTTATCCCAAATAGCAAAAGCAAACATACCCCGAAGTTTATCAAGCATCTTCACTCCCCATTCTTCATAACCATGGACTAACACTTCCGTATCCGAATTAGTCTTAAATTCATGATGCTTACTTTCTAACTCTTTTTTTAACGCTTTATAATTATAAATTTCGCCATTAAAAATAACCACAATGTCTCCTGTTTCATTATACATTGGTTGAATTCCACTGGATACATCAATAATCGATAGCCTTCTATGACCTAAAGCAACTAAATCATCGGTATAATATCCTTCCGCATCAGGTCCTCTATGAATTATTCTATCAGCCATATTTTTAATTATTTTCTTTTTATTTTTTTTATCATTAACAAAACCTACAATTCCACACATAATAGTACCTCGTTTCTTTATTATTTTTGACCATTTTTACATCTTTTATTTATTATACTACAAATTAGGAAACTAGACTATACAAATTTTAATAAAAAATTCCAACTAAATAAGAAAAAGTCTATAGTATCACCAATAGACTTAAGTTTAAACATAATCATTATACTTATATATCTTAAACTTTATTATAAATTTTTTTAATAATTTTTCCTTCTTGTTAATTCACAAGCTCGAGTTTGAGTTGCCATAAATTCTTTTTTCATAATCCTTTGATTATGTCTTAGAACAAAATCACGATCTACAAGTATTAATTTACCTTTAAATAAAACCGGTTTTTTGTTTCCATAATATGATCTTTTTCGAATAGATTTTTTTAACTCTTCTTGCTGTTCTTTACTTAAAGAATGAAACTATTCTAAAGTAATTCCCATAGTATCTTCAAATATTTTTTCATACATAACAATATAACTCCTTCTTAAGATATTATTATATCAAATATTCAAAAGAAAATCACTTATCTTACCAATACTTATATCCAAAAAAGCCTACTCAAAACTGAATAGACCTATTAATTTCAATTTAAACTCTTAACTTAAAAGAATTTAACTCATTACTTCGCCACCATTGTTATGAATTACTTGACCAGTTACATAACTTGAATCATCACTTGCTAAAAACACAAAAGTTGGTGCCAATTCATAAGGCATTGCTCCCCTTGCCATCGCGGAATTTGCTCCAAGTGATGGAATTTTTGCCTTTTCCCAACAAGCTGGTTGCAGTGGTGTCCAAAAAAATCCTGGAGCAATCGCATTAACTCGGATATTTTTAAGAGCCAAATTTCTAGCTAAAGCTCTTGTAAAGCCTACTATTGCTCCTTTAGTTGTTACATAATCAATTAGTTGTGGATCCCCATAAAAACAAGTAACAGAACTTAAATTAATAATTGATGACCCCGATTTTAAATGAGGCAACACCTCTTTAGTTAAATAAAACATACCATAAATATTTACTTTCATTGTTTTATCAAATTGTTCTTCACTTATATCCTCAAGCTTATCTTGTTGATATTGTACTCCCGCATTATTAACTAAAATATCAATTTTACCATATGTTTTTAAAGTTTCTTGAACTATAAATTTACTAAATTCTGGATTTCTAATATCTCCAGCTAAAAGCATACATTCTCCACCTAAAGATTCAATATACTTTTTCGTATATAGTGCATCTTCATGCTCATCTAAATAAGGAATAACAACTTTAGCGCCTTCTTTTGCAAAAGCAATGGCCGCAGCTCTTCCCAGTCCACTATCTCCACCTGTAATAATAGCTATTTTATCTTTTAATTTTCCTGAACCTTTATATTCTGGATTATCAAAAACTGGCTTCGGATCCATTAAATACTCTTTCCCTGGTTGTTTATCTTGCGATTGTTCCGGAGCTAATATATTATATCTTTTAATTTTTAGTCCAATATCATCGCAGTAACTATAATATTCATTTCCAAAAGAATAATCAAATTGCATATTTATCCTCCTCATAATGATAATATATGTAATTTATATTTATTTGTTATTTCAAATTAAAAGTAATAGAGCCTTTTCCGTTTTTTGATATAATAGTAGCAATCGCCCCATTTATAATAGTAAGTCTTGGTGCAACATGACCAATATCCACATCCATAATTATCGGTACTTCTAAATCACCAAGAACTTCACTTAAAACTTCTTCTAAACTAAAACCGTAGTAGCTTTCTATTTTAGGCATCCGTCCAAATATAATTCCTTTAGTATATAAAAACCACCTATTATCTTTAAATTTCCATAAAATACGTCTTAAATCTTCCATTGTTTTTTCATAATTATCAAAATACCAAATAATCCCATCATCTTTATATTTATGGATAAATTTTCTTGTTTTATCAAACCTTGTTCCAAAAAGTTCCGCTAATACATCAATACATCCCCCAATAATTCTTCCTTCCATTTTTATTTCCTTTTGATTATTTAAATTTTGCCAATAAACATCACTATCTAATACATAACCTTCATCACCATTAATATAATCATAATATCCAGACTCATACTTAAAAAAACTATTTTGTTTTACTATATTTCCTTTTAAAATACTAAAATTATTCTCTAAAGATTTATGCCAAGGACACATTCCAAAAGCCGCAAAATTATTGCCATAAATAGTTGCTATATCTAAATTTGTTGTAATCACATATAAAAGACCTGTTGAATCCGAATATCCTTGAATCCATTTTATATTATTTTTAATTATTTCTAAATCCAAAAGAGGTAATATTTCCATTAAAAAATCTCCACCGGTAGCACATATAACAGCTTTAATCTTTTTATTTAAAAATAACTCCATTAATTCATGAGCTCGTACTTCTTTAGTATTGCTAACACCTCGAAAAGACTTTCTAACACTCGCTGATTCTTTAATATCAAAATCTAAATTTTTAAAATTTTGAATTGCAAAATCTAATCTTTTAACTTTCCCAGGTTTTATTATTCCATCAGATGGCGCACAAACTCCAATCGTATCATCTTTATTTAAAAAATTTGGATATATCACAACAATCACCTACATTAATAATAAAATATTAAAAAGAAAAATTCAAGCCTTAACTTGAACTTAAACTTATGCCTATATATAAAAGTATAATAAACAGTAGAAAACATATAACAAGCTACATAGGCATAAAAATTAAACCACGATGTAGGGGTCAGTTTCACTTCCACTTCCTGTTAATTTGGTATCTGTGCGTAGGTTAATAACAGGTCTCAAACCATATTTACTGCTAACAGTACCGTAAATAAGGCTACCTTCATCATTTATCATGAATACGAAAGCTTGAGAGTTATAAACATATGGAGACATTGTCCAATATATTTGGTTCGTATAAATATAAGGAAAAGTGCTGCTATATCCTCCAAATCCTCCAGCAAATACTACTTCATCACTTGAAATCAAGCCTACTGGATATGTTAATTTTTTGTTTCCTTCACTTGCTGATGAAACTGTAAACAAATCTCGTGTTTTATTTGCACATTGTAAACTTGGTGTTTGTGTTGAACGCCAATTTCCACTTGTTTGTAATCTTATTGATGGAGCATATGCACTATTTTGAGAACCATACCCTGCTGTACCAATACCAACTCCTCCTCCACTCATTGTTTGCCTGTCATTACAGAAACCTGTATTTATATCTACATAATCACTAAATCCTTTATCTACGATGTTTGTCTTATACCAACTATCTATTTCTGCTTTGGCATTACTATCATAATTGTTTTCATGCCCATTACTGCTTGTTGTACTTCCACTATCATTTAAAGTTTTCATATATCCTACATATGTATTGTCATAAATTGCTGAATAATATGCAGATGTTCCTATCTGGGTTGTTGCTCCATATTTATTAGTATAACTTATATCTCCACTTGCAACTCCTTGATATATCAATCTTACTGTTCCATTACCATTTATTCTGATAATCCGCCAATAATATCCTGCAAATTTTACTCAGTTATTTAGACTTCCTATTGATCCTCTAAAATAATAACTTGTTCCATAATCATCGGGCACTTTATATACGCCTGTATCTTCTCCTGTTGCTGTTCTTGTAAACTTTATTTTTTCTTCTATTCCTGTTGTATCACCTATTATTGTATCTACAGCATTTATTTTTTTAAAATATAAATAACATTTACTTTTTTTCTTTATTTTAGTTAAACTTACTTCACCATTTTCGTAAATAATATTAATACTAGTATCTTTTTCACCATTTACATTACAATAACTAGTATTACTTAAAATATATCCACCACTAGGTATAGTATCAGTAGTTTCATATTCCCCATTATCATTTTCTATTTGAATAGCCACTAAATCTATATCGGCTGGTGTATAATTAATAGTTCCATTAACTAAGTCTAAAGTTTGAATATTTTTATATTTAGCTTTACTTGTTATTAATATCAGTGTTGCGATTATTCCTACTGCTATCAATCCTCCGATTACTATTTTTTTATGATTTCTAATTTTCTCTAAT
>CAOVIS010000009.1 GCA_948543905.1 uncultured Bacilli bacterium | reverse complement strand
TTCGTAAACGCCCTGGTATGTATATAGGAAGCACCAGTGAAAAAGGATTACATCACTTAGTTTGGGAAATAGTAGATAATGCTGTTGATGAATCTTTAGCGGGATATTGTGATGACATTGAAGTTGTAATTCATAATGACAATTCTGTCTCAGTTAAGGATGATGGTCGAGGAATGCCAACTGGTATAAACCAAAAAACAGGCCTTTCAACAATTGAAACTATATTTACAGTTTTACACGCTGGAGGAAAATTTGGTGGCGGTGGCTATAAAGTTTCAGGAGGCCTTCATGGTGTAGGAGCTAGTGTTGTAAATGCCCTTTCTACATGGCTAGAAGTTCGCGTTTACCGTGACGGTGAAGTCCACTATCAAAGGTTTGAAAATGGTGGACATCCTTGTGAAGCCATGAAAGTAATAGAAAAATGCTCAAAAGATCGCACAGGAACTACGGTAACTTTTAAAGCTGATTCTAAAATATTTCAAGAAACTACGGAATTTAACTATGATACATTAGCAACAAGGCTTCGCGAGCTTGCATTTTTAAACAAAGGATTACGTATTAGCTTAACTGATGAAAGAGTTGCTGATAAAACTGACACTTTTTGCTATAATGGTGGAATTATCGAATATGTAAGTATGTTAAATAAAAACAAACAACCTCTTCATGAAGAAATTATTTATGTTGAAGGAAAAATTGATAATATTAGTATAGAAGTTGCTATGCAATATAATGATTCATATAACTCAAATTTGTATTCTTTTACTAATAATATCAACACTTATGAAGGCGGAACTCATGAAGATGGAGTTAAAAATGCTTTAACTAGAATTATCAATAATTATGCTCGCAATAACAAAATATTAAAAGAAAAAGATGATGCTCTAAGTGGAGATGATTGCCGAGAAGGCCTTGCAATGATTATATCTTGTAAGCATCCAGATCCGCAATTTGAAGGTCAAACTAAAACTAAACTGGGTAATAGCGAGGTAAGAAAAATTGCTAGTGATATTTTTGGCGAAGGCTTAGAACGATTTTTAATGGAAAATCCTAATGTTGCTAAACTTATTATTGAAAAATGTATGACTGCATCACGTGCCCGCATTGCAGCCAAAAAAGCTCGTGAAGCAACGCGTCGAAGTGGAGCTCTAGATGTATCTAATTTCTTTGGCAAACTTGCTGATTGTAAGAGTAAAGATGCAACTATTAGTGAAATTTTCCTAGTCGAGGGAGATTCAGCCGGAGGCTCTGCTAAAAAAGGTCGCGATAGTATGACTCAAGCAATTCTCCCTCTTCGTGGTAAAATCCTAAATGTTGAGAAAGCTCGCTTAGATAGAGCTCTATCCAATGAAGAAATAAGAACCATTATTACTGCTTTTGGGACCGGCATAGGGGATGATTTTAACATTGATAAGTTAAGATATCATAAAATTATTATAATGACAGATGCCGATGTTGATGGCTCTCATATTCGAGTTCTACTTTTAACCCTTTTCTACCGTTTCTTTAAGCCTATAGTGGAAGCAGGTCATGTTTACGCTGCTCAACCTCCCCTATTCTGCATTAAACATGGTAAAACAATAAAGTACACATTAACTGAGGAAGAGAAAAATGAATATTTAGCTAGCCTTGCTCCAAACGTCAAAGTTGAAGTATCACGAATGAAAGGTCTAGGCGAAATGGATGCTGAAGAATTATGTGAAACTACTATGGATATAAATAAACGTGTTTTAAGACAAATTACCGTTGATGATGCTATCGCCGCTGATGAAATATTTACAAAACTTATGGGCGAAGAAGTAGAACCACGTCGGGAATTTATTGAAAAAAATGCAACATACGCTGAAAATCTAGATATATAGGAGGTTTTTTATGGATAGATTAGAAAAAAATAATATTGTTGAAGAAGTAAAAAAATCATTTATTGACTATTCTATGAGTGTAATTATTTCCCGAGCATTACCTGATCTTCGAGATGGTTTAAAACCTGTTCATCGTCGAATATTATACTCTATGCTTCAAAATGGATTAACACCTGATAAACAACACCGTAAAAGCGCTACTATTGTTGGTGATGTTATGGGTAAATACCATCCACATGGCGATTCAAGTATCTATGAAGCAATGGTTCGCATGGCTCAAGACTTTAGTTATCGTTATATGTTAGTTGATGGTCATGGAAATTTTGGTAATATTGAAGGAGATGGTGCAGCCGCATATCGTTATACTGAGGCCAAACTTGCTAAAGTATCAATGGAATTATTACGTGATATCAATAAAAATACTGTAAATTTTACTCCTAACTATGATGAAACAACAAAAGAACCTGAAGTTTTACCTGCTAGATTTCCTAATATTTTAGTTAATGGTACTATGGGTATTGCAGTTGGTATGGCCACTAATATTCCCCCTCATAATCTTAGTGAAGTAATAGATGGCTGCATTGCTTACATAGATAATCCGGAGATAGACACAATGGGTTTAATGCAATATATTAAAGGCCCAGATTTCCCTACTGGTGCGGTTATTCTTGGCAATAGTGGTATTAAAAAAGCCTATGAAACAGGTCGCGGAAGTATAACTATACGCTCTCGTGCTCAAATTGAGGAAAAAAATGGTCGCGAATATATTGTGATTGATGAAGTTCCTTATGGTATTAATACCTTAGAACTTAAAAATAAAGTTGCAGAACTTGTTCATAATAAAGTCTTAGATGGAATAACAGATTATCACGTTGATTTAAAAGAAGGAGTTAAAATAACTATTACCTTAAGAAAAGATGCAAATGCGCAAGTAATATTAAATAAATTATACAAGCATACTGCCTTTCAAACAACTTATGGTATTATTTTCTTAATGTTAGATAATGGTGTCCCTAAAACCTTAGGTTTAAAAGATATTATATCTAAATATATAGATCATCAAAAAGAAGTAATTATCCGTCGTACTCAATTTGATTTAGATAAAGCTGAAAAGCGAGTTCACATTTTAGAGGGTTTAAAGATAGCTCTCGACCACATTGATGAGGTCATTAAGGTAATTAGAGGTGCAGAGTCAGATGAGGCCGCAAAAGAGGCTTTAATGAGCAAATTCGGATTATCAGATATTCAAGCTGAAGCAATTCTTGAAATGAAATTAAGAAGATTAACTGGTTTAGAAAGAGATAAAGTAGAAGCTGAATTAAAAGAATTACTAGCTCTTATCGACGAATTACGTGGCATTTTAGCTAGTGAAGAAAAAGTGTTAGCTATAATCAAAGAAGAACTTCAAGAAATTAAAGATAAATATGGAGATAAACGTCGTACAGATATTGACATGACAGCCATTGAATATATTGAAGATGAATCACTAATTCCAGAAGAAAATATACTTATTGCCTTAACTAATAAAGGTTATATTAAACGTACCAGCAGTGATACTTTTAAAGCTCAAAAACGTGGAGGTATGGGTATTAAAGGTATGACAACAAATGAAAGTGATTATGTTGATCAAATGATCAATCTATCAAGTCACGATTACTTGTTATTCTTCACTAATAAAGGTAAAGTTTACCGTTTAAAAGGATATGAAATTCCAGAATTCAATCGTCAATCAAAAGGATTGCCAATCATAAATTTACTTCAAATTGAAAAAGATGAGACTATAAGTTCTATGATAAGTATATCAACCGAAGATTCTGCTAAATTTTTAATGTTTGTCACTAAACAAGGGCTAGTAAAAAAGACTGCTATAAGCGAATTTGAGAACATACGTACGTCCGGCAAAATAAGTATAAATTTAAAAGATTCTGATGAATTAATTGCCGTTAAAAAGACATCCGGTGATGATTATGTCTTACTAGGAAGTGAACATGGTCGTATGGTTAAGTTCAAAGAAAACAACGTTAGGGCAATGGGACGTACAGCCAGTGGTGTTAAAGGAATTAATCTTGATAGTAGTAAATGTATCTGTGCGGAAATAGTAACAGAAAATGATAAAATATTGTTAGTAACAGAAAAAGGATATGGAAAAAAGACATTAGTAAGTGACTTTAGAGAGACAAGTCGCGGTAGCAAAGGAGTAAAAGCTCTTAATATTACCGATAAAAATGGTAAAATAGCCGCGGTAAAAGTAGTAGATGAAGATAAAGAATTAGTTATAATGACTAATACTGGCACTACAATGCGCATGTCTTTAGAACAAATAAATACTCTAGGACGTGTAACTCAAGGTGTAAGATTAATTAATCTAAAAGAAAACCAATATGTTTCTACTATAAGTTTAGTTGATAAAACTGAAGAAGAAAATGAAACCGAAGAATCTAATAATGAAAGTAATGCTGAATAAGCATTATTTTTTTTGTTAAATATTAAAATATAATAATAAAAATGTTAGTAACTTTAAAAATGGAAGAAAAAAACTTAATGTTTCACGTGAAACATAACCGATATGCAACTTTTGATTATTTTAGCTTTTATATCTAAAAACAAATTTTAAAAAATATAAATTAATTATAATAAATTAAATTATTAACAATGTTTCATGTGAAACATTGTTTTAAAATTAAATAAATTATAGAAATAAATATTAATTGTATATTTAAATGCTAAAATATTAATTTTATTTGCTAAAAATTATAAAATAAATAAGTTATTCACAGCTATGTTTCACGTGAAACATAACCAATATGCAACTTTTAATAAATTGCAATACTAATTTTAAAAATAATTGATACATAATATATTTAAAAAGTTCTATTTTCAAGATAATTAAAAAAAATGGTGCTATATCCTATTAATATGATCATTAATATGAGTTATATATAAATTAAATAATTTATTTTTTTAATAATTTATTTTATACAAATATATAAAAGTTATTAACAATGTTTCACGTGAAACATTATTATTAGGTAACAATAATTATGTAAAAAAATATGTTTCACGTGAAACATACTTGCATATTTAATAAAAATGTGATAAATTAATGATGTGCAACAAATATATTGTAACCTGGTCAGGACTGGAAAGTAGCAGCCATATCAATCTCTGTTTGTGTGCACATTTTTTTATGGAGGAATAATTATGCCTGAAGAATATTATAATATATTAATAAAATTAGCAAAAAAAGCTATGAGTAAGGGTGAAGTTCCAGTAAGTGCCATTATTGTTAATAATAATAAAGTAATAGCTAAATCATCTAATAGTAGACAAAAAAAATATGATGTATGTAATCATGCTGAAATAAATGTCATAAAAAAGGCAAGTAAAAAAAACAAAGATTGGCGCTTAAATAATTGCGATTTATATGTAACATTAAAACCTTGCTCTATGTGTGAATCAATTATTAAACAATCACGAATAAAAAATGTATATTATCTTTTAGATAAACCTACAGAAAAAAAAGAGTATAATAAAACATCTTTTGAAAAACAGAACATTAGTACGCAAGAAAAACAATATTCTCGATATTTAAAGGCTTTTTTTCAAAAGAAAAGAGACAAAATCTAGCATTTATGATATAATTAAAAAGGTGATGAAAAATGGATTATAAAGTATTGTATCGAAAATATCGACCCAATGATTTTTCAAATATAATTGGTCAAGACTATATGATATCCATTTTAAAAAATACTATCCAAAAAGATAAAGTTTCACATGCTTATATCTTTTCAGGGCCCAGAGGAACTGGAAAAACAAGCACAGCTAAAGTATTTGCTAAAGCAATAAACTGCTTAAATCCTAATGAGGATGGACCGTGTAACAACTGTGAAAATTGTCTTCATTTTAAAGAAAATGCTGATATAATTGAGATAGATGCGGCTTCAAATAATGGTGTAGAAGAAATTCGAGAAATAATTGATAACATAAGATTAGCCCCTGCTTATTCTAAATATAAAGTATATATAATTGATGAAGTCCATATGCTAACCACCAGTGCTTTTAATGCTTTATTACTAACTTTAGAAGAACCGCCAAAACATGTTGTTTTTATTCTGGCTACTACTAACATAGAAGCAGTTCCTATTACTATTTTATCGCGTTGCCAACGCTTTGATTTTCATAAAATTATAACTACTGATATTATAAATCGTTTAAACTATATTGTTGAAAAAGAAAAAATCGATATAGATAATGAAGCATTAGAGGAAATTGCTTATATTAGTGATGGAGGTATGAGAGACGCTTTGAGTATCTTAGATCAATTATCTAGTAATAATACTAAGATCACATTAAATGAAGTACTACACCATTTTGGTTCGGTATCAAAAAAGCAAATTACTGATGTTTATAACTGTTTAATTACTAACAGTACAGAAAAATTTCATGAAATGATGTCAAATTTTAAAAAACTAGCTATAGATTATAAATTGCTAATTAAAAAAATGCTTGAAAAAATTGAAGAAGAAGCAATAAATTCTAAAAAAAACAAAGATTATCATGGTTTAGAATATCAATATTTAAAAGAAATGGCCTTTGAATTAGCAAGTATATCTAATTATGTAAACATCAATATTGATCCGTACTTACTAATAGAAATATCACTTTTAAAATATATAAATATTGATGTTGGTAATTCTCAAAAAATAGATCAACCAAACGTAATTATTCAAGAAGAAAATAAAAATATAAATTCCAAGAAAGATCCACCACTTGTATCTCCAAAAATTTCCATAGACAATGAGGAGCAAAAAAAAATCATTGATATTCGCATAAATAATTGCTTTCTAAATGCTAAAAAGGAATTTTTAAATAATATTAAAGAAAATTGGTCTAAATTTATTTCTACTCTTAATAATAATACTCTATTAAACTTATTAGTAGACTGTAATATTGTCGCTGCTAGTGATACAATAATTATTCTAACTAGCAATATCGAAGCTACTGTAAACCTTTTGAACGATAATTGGCTTCCTTTAAATGCAGATTTTTATAAAATCTTAAAACTAGACTATCAATTTGTAGCTTTAACTGAATCTAAATGGCAAGAAGAACGTAATAAATATATAAATAATATAAAAAATAAAATAGAATATCACTATATTCCTGAGCCATCTTCCCATATTATAAAGAGTGAAGAATCTGAATCTAATGATATTGAAAAAATGGCTTATGATATATTTGATAAAGAAAAAATAGAATTTGAATAAAGAAAGAAGGAAAGAAAATGAATATGCAAAATCTTATGGCTCAAGCTCAAAAAATGCAAAGAGACATTACAAAAAAGAAAGAAGAAATAGATAATACTATTTTTGAAGGAAAATCAGAATGGGTAATAATAAAAATCAATGGTAAAAAAGAATTAGTAAGTTTAAGTATTATTTATAATAGCGATTTATCTGTTGATGATAAAGAAATATTAGAAGATATGATTAAAATAGCTTATAATGATGCTTACAAAAAAGTTGAAAAAGAAATAGAAGAAAAAATGGGAACATATGCAGGCGGTTTAGGTGGCTTATTCTAATGCATTATCCAGAAGATTTAGAAAAGTTAATAAGCTATTATGGTAAACTTCCAGGAGTTGGAGGCAAAAGTGCTGAAAGGTACGCAATTGCTACAATTGAATATAGTGAAGAAGAAATAGAAGAATTTTGTAAAATATTAAAAAATGCCAAAAAAAATCTTATTCGATGTGAAAATTGCGGGCACATAACTGACAAAACTATATGCAACATCTGTAGTGATCCCACGAGAAATCAAAATTGTATATGCGTAGTTGAAGATTATAGAAGCATATTTTCTTTTGAAAAAGCTGGCAAATATAAAGGTACTTATCACGTATTAAACGGTCTTATCTCCCCTATTGATGATATTGGCCCTGAAGATATAAATATCTCTACATTATTAAAAAGAGTTGAAAATCTTCAGAATCCAGAACTAATATTAGCTCTAAAGCCAACAATTGAAGGAGATACTACTAATATGTACATCAAAAAAATATTAGAAAATAAAAAAGTTACTATATCGAGGCTTTCTTATGGCATTCCAATAGGAGCTGAAATCGATTATTTAGATAATGTTACTCTAGAGCGCGCTTTAGAAGATCGCAAAAAAATATCAGAATAATTTATTATATTTTGACATATATTTAAGTGTGATAAATATGACAAATAAAATAATAAAAATTTTAAAGAAATTATGTTTTGCATTTATAAGTGTTTATGGATTAGATGTTATGTTATCTTCTGTTAATATTTTGATACCAATAAATATAATTACTCTTCTTTTAGTCACTATTTTAGGAACTCCTGGAATTATTGGCCTAGTTGTAATATATTTTATAATTTAATGGAGGTAAAATGCAGATAAATGAAGTATTAAATGAAATAATAAACAAATATCATGAGAACAAGTTAGCTCATGCTTATTTAATTGAAACAAATAATATCAATCGTTGTCTAAATGACTTAAAAGAAATTATAAAGAATTTAAATTGTCCTCAAGAATTTACTAATAATTGTACTAAATGTAATCTTTGTAATTTAATAGCTAAAAATAATCTTCCCAGTATTAAAATTTTAGAGCCAGATGGTAGCAACATTAAAAAGAATCAAATAGCCGAATTAAAAAAAGACTTCAGTACAATGCCTATTTACAGCAAATTTAATATTTATATTTTAAAAAATGCCGAAAAACTAAATGCTAGTAGCGCTAATGCTATGTTAAAGTTTTTAGAAGAGCCAGAATTTGGCATTCTAGGCTTTTTTCTAACTAATAATAAAGATATAATAATTGACACTATCAAAAGCCGCTGCCAATGTTTAGTAGTAAGATATGACATAGAAGATATAGCCGAAAATTTAAATATTACTCATGAGAAATTTCAAGATTACTTAAACACTATTGTTAGTTATTTAAATACTATAAATGAAAATCCAACTATTAATAATAAAAAACTTTTACTTTCAAAATATCCTGACAAGATAGATATTTTAAATATCTTTAAAATAATATTTGCTCTCTATTATAATGCTTATTTAAAATCAATAAATAGCAAATACAATCTAGAATTATTAAAAAACTATGAAATCAACTTAAATTCCAATTTAATTATCAAAAAACTTGAAATAATTACTGCTATATTAAAAGAAATGAGTTATAATGTAAATATAGAACTGATATTAGATAAATTTGTAATAGAAATGCGAGGATGCCATGAATAAATTTTATATATATGGTGTAAATTTTAAAGATAATGGTAAAATTTACAATTTTAAAAGTAAAATAAAGTGCCCTATTAATGTTACAGTTATTACTGAAACAGAAAAAGGAGAACAATTTGGCAAAGTAGTGAGCTTTATATCTCCCGATAGCATCAAAAATATTGATGAGTTACGTGAAATTATTAGGATATCTACTAAAGCAGACTACGATCAATATTTAAAAAATTTAAAAGAAGCTGACCACGCTTTAAAAGACTGCCGTTCCATTGTAAAGGATTTAAAGCTCGAAATGAAGGTAATTAATGCAACTTTCACCTTTGATCGTAAACAACTAATATTTAATTTTTTAGCTGATGAACGTATTGATTTTCGAGAACTAGCTAGAAAATTAGCATCCATATACCGCACTCGTATAGAACTCCGGCAAATTGGAGCTCGTGATAAAGCACGCGAAATAGGCGGAGTAGGTTCTTGTGGTCAAAAAATATGTTGCGCTAACTTCTTAAATCATATAG
The DNA here is from genome assembly GCA_948543905.1 of uncultured Bacilli bacterium. The sequence continues at coordinate 8,923 of CAOVIS010000009.1, read as the reverse complement.
ATTCTGTTTCTATGAATATGGCTAAAAATCAAGGAATAGCTCTAAATCCTAATAAAATAAATGGTCTTTGTGGAAGGCTTTTATGTTGTCTATCATATGAAGATAATGAATATATAGAATGTAATAAAGGAATGCCTGACATAGGTGATATTGTTGAAACTCCCAATGGTCGAGGACCTGTAGTAAGTAAAGATATTTTAAAGCGAAGCTATAAAGTTTTAGTAGATAATGAAAAAGTCGAAATATCTTCTGGAGCAAGCCATGACAATTGTTCTAAATGATTTATATGATTATGATTTAAAAATATATCAAGATCCAAATAAGTTTAAGTTTTCCTTAGACTCTCTTTTACTTGCTGAGTTTGTGGATATTAAAAAAAACACTGAAAAAATATTAGATTTTTGTAGTGGAAATGCTCCCGTTCCTTTAATTTTAGCCCAAAAATACCATAAAAATATTATTGGAATTGAAATTCAACCTAAAGTTTATGATTTAGCCATAAAAAGCATTAAATATAATAAATTAGATACTAAAATAAATATGCTTAATATAAATATCTTAGAAGCTAAAAATTATTTCCCAGGAAATAATTTTGATATAATTACTTGTAATCCCCCATTTTTTAAAGTTGATAAAACATCTTTTATTAACAATAGCCAGGAGCTTGCCATCGCTCGCCATGAACTTACAATTACACTTGAAGAAATTATCCGAGAAGCAAGTTATCTTTTAAAAGATAAAGGATGTTTTTATCTAATACATCGCCCTGAACGTTTAGAAGAAATACTTATTATTGCCAGTAAATTCAATTTACATGTCAAAGAAATTAAATTTATTGCCTCAAAACCTAGAGAGTATGCTATAATGGTATTACTGAAATTTATTAAAAATGCACATTATGGAGTTAAAGTCTCCACAGAAATTGTCAATCGTAACTTAACTACATATCAGAATATATTTAAAAATAGAAATTAGGAGGAGTTTTATGAAATTAATTATTGGTTTAGGAAATCCTGGTAAAGAATATCAAAATACTCGTCATAATATTGGCTTTATGGTAATAGATAATTTTTTAAAAGAAGAAAATATTTCATGGCAATCAAAATTTAATGCCCTATATATTAGCCTAAATATAAATGGTGAAAAAGTATATTTTTTAAAACCTCAAACTTTTATGAATTTATCTGGTACAGCCATCGCTCCTTTCATGAATTATTTTAAAATTTCTTCTTCTGATATTTTAGTAATTGCTGATGACTTAGACTTAGATCTTGGAAAATATCGCATCAAAATCAATAGCTCTTCCGGAGGCCATAATGGCTTAAAATCTATTATTGATAATTTAAAAACAACATCATTTGCTCGTTTAAAAATAGGTATTTTCAACAATGAAGTTTTTGATCCCAAAGATTATGTTTTAGGCAATTTTAAAGAAGAAGAATTAGAAATATTAAATAATCGTTATCCAACATTTAATAACATAATTACTGAATTTCTAACAAATGATATAACTTATCTTATGAATAAATATAATCGAAAATGAATGTTAATAACTATAAAAAAGGAAGAAAATTATGGATTTTTTAGACAATTATTTTAAATATGATAATAATTTAACTATAACCGGGTTAACTCATGAGTTAGCTTATCTTTATGTGTCTAAGCTGTTTCAAACCAAAAAGCAAAACATTATTATTTTAACAAGTACTTTATATGAAGCAAACGAAATATATAATGGTCTAAAAACTTATCAAGAGAATTCCTTTTTATTTCCCATGGATGATTTCTTGACTAGTGAAGCTCTTGCTATATCTCCTGAATTAAAAACTACTCGCATTGAAACATTAGAACATCTAAAACAAGAAAAAGGAATAATCATTACTAATCTAATGGGATATTTAAAATTTTTAACTGATTTAAATTACCAAGATAAATTAAACTTAACTTTAAAAAAAAATACTAATATAAACCGTTCTAAGTTAATTGAAGTATTAGAAGAATTAGGATATAAAAAAGAAACTATCGTCACATCAACTGGTGAATATGCCTTAAGAGGATATGTTATTGATATATTTATCACTCTAGAATCACACCCTATTCGTCTAGAATTTTTTGGTGATACAATTGAATCAATTCGTTATTTTGATGAATCAACTCAAAAATCATTAAAAAACATTAATGAAATAACTCTTATTCCTAGCGGGGAAGTAAAAACTGCCAAAAAATCTAGTTTATATGATTATGCAAATTCTCCTATAGTAATCACCGTTGATAGTAATCGACTAAATGCCAGTTATAGCTTATTAGAACAAGAAATGTTTGAATATCGTGTATCTAAAGAATTACCTTCTGATACTAAATTTATGTTTAATTTAAATGAAATAAATCCCGCCTATAATATTCATATTAATTTCTTAGATAATAAAGTCCTAACCAAAAATACATTAAACCTAAAAAGTCATGAACTAACAAATTTTAATTCTGATTTTAATAAACTAAAAGAACAAACTACTTTATGGTCTAAAAAAGGTATGGATATTACTTTTTGTCTTCCTAAAGACTCTCAAATAAAAGTTATTAAAGAAACCTTAAATATTCCTTTTAAAACCCAAAAAAGAGCTATAAATCGAGGTTTTATCTTGGATAATAAATATGTAGTTATAGGCGCAGATGATATTGAAAAAACCTTAAAACATGAAATAAAATACAAAAACACTTACAAAATAGGTCGTAAATTAAAAGATTTAAATTCCATTGATAAAGGTGATTATGTTGTTCATTTAGCCCATGGTATAGGAATTTATAATGGGATTAAAACTTTAACTGGGAATGGCTTAAAAAAAGATTATATTGAAATATTATATGCTGATAATGATAAAATATATGTTCCTGTTGAAAAAATTGATACAATTCTAAAATATGCCAGTAAAGATGGCTTAAAACCTAAGATTAATAAATTAAATTCCACATCTTGGGCTAAAACTAAAAGAAGCATAACTCGCCGTATTCATGATATTTCTCAAGAATTATTAAAATTATATGCTACACGTAAATCTTTGAAAGGTGATTCTTACAAAAATTTTGATTTAGAAACTGAATTTGCCAATAACTTTCTTTATATTCCTACCAAAGATCAAGAAAAAGCCATAAATGAAATATCAAAAGACTTACAAAGTAGTGTTCCAATGGATCGATTATTATGCGGTGATGTTGGGTTTGGTAAAACAGAAGTTGCTTTTCGAGCTATTTTTAAAACGGTTTTAAATAACAAACAAGTATTCTATTTATGTCCTACAACAATATTATCTAAACAACAATATACTTCTGCTTTAAATAGATTTAAAGATTATCCTCTAAATATAGCTCTTTTAAATCGTTTTACCAGTAGTAAAGACACTAAAAAAATATTAAAAGATTTACAAGAAGGTAAAATAGATATAATTTTTGGAACCCATCGCCTTTTAAGTGATGACGTTAAATTTCAAAAACTAGGTTTACTTATTGTTGATGAAGAACAACGTTTTGGTGTAACTCATAAAGAGAAAATTAAAAAATATAAAAATGATGTCAACGTTTTAACTTTATCTGCCACCCCTATACCTAGAACTATGAAAATGGCAATGTCTGGGCTTCGTGATTTATCTATTATTGATACTCCACCTGTCAATCGTTACCCTATTCAAACCTATGTCTTAGAAAATAATGATTTAATAGTAAAAGATGCAATATACAAAGAATTATCTCGTAAAGGCCAAATTTTTATTCTTTATAATAATATAGATGGTCTTGAAAATCTAAAACAAAAACTTAAAATGCTTATTCCTGAGGCAAGAATTATAACTGCTCATGGTCGTATGACTAAAAAAGAATTAGAAGATGTAATGGAATCCTTTATTGATTATAATTATGATATATTAATATGCACCACTATAATTGAAACAGGCATTGACATCCCTAACGCCAATACTTTAATTATTTATAATGCTGATCATTTTGGCTTATCTCAACTATATCAAATTAGAGGTCGTGTTGGTCGAAGTAACAAAATTGCCTATGCCTATCTTCTTTATGATAAAAGTAAAATCCTAAATGAAGTAGCCATCAAAAGACTTGAAGCTATTAAAGAATTTACGGAGCTTGGAAGTGGTTATCGTATCGCCATGCGAGATTTATCAATTCGTGGGGCTGGCGATATCTTAGGAAGTGAGCAAGCTGGCTTTGTCGACTCAATAGGAATAAATTTATACATGCAAATGATAGAAGAAGAAATAAAACGTTTAAAAGGTGAATCTCTCCCAGAAGAAACTACTTCATCTTCTCTAATAAATGTAAGTACTCATATAAGCGATGATTACATAAGTGATGATGAATTAAAAATTGAAATTCACACTAAAATAAACGAAATTGATTCCAAAGAAAAATTAGAAAGTATCAAAGAAGAACTAGAAGATCGTTTTGGAAAAGTATCTGAAGATCTTATAATATATATGTATGAAGAATGGTTTGAAAAACTAGCCACAAATCTAAATATTAAATATGTTACTCAAAAGCAAAATTTTATCTCTTTAGATTTACCTGAAGAAATATCTAACAATATTAAAGCTGATAAACTATTCCTAGAGTCATATAATATAAATCCTAATCTAAAATTTAAATATAAAAACAAACGAATAGAAATAAGTCTTATATTAAAGCAAAATGACAAACACTTCTTATTTACGTTTGTCCCTCTTCTAGAATTAATAAAAACTTATCTCTAAGTTATAAACACTATTTCTCAGGAACTAAAAAGAACCTTACTATTGATTTAAAGTTCTTTTTAATTGATCTTTTTCTAATTCTTGAGCTTTAAGATAAGCTCTATATAACTCTATTCTTTTAATTTCAATATTAGTTGAACAAGAATAATTTAAAGCAAATAAATAATTCATAACCCCTAATTGTTTTAAATTAGCACCTTCATAATCACTTAACTCTACATAACTTTCTTCATGGTCATAATAACCTCTAAAAAATCTTACAAAACCCAAACCCTTCAATAATTTATCCGCTTGCCAAAAATAAGGTAAATGATAATTAACTTGATAATCACTATCCAATTTTAAAAATTCATCTTTAGCTTCCTCATTTAAAAAGTATAAAGCCATTTTTTGAGCAATAGTACCCATTCCTTCAAAACTTTTTTCATAAAAATTATTAAAAGGGCCTAATTTAGTCGTACCTAAACTCCAAAAATTTCCCTCTTTATCTATATAACCCATCATATTAGGTCGAATTGTTGCAATATCTTCATAAGATATAATTTCAAAACCATTTTCCATAGTATACCTCCTAAAAAACATACTAACATATCTTAAATAATGTAGTCAATAAAAATCTACAAAAATAAAATATAATGTTGAATCAATCTAAAGTGCATTAATAAAAATTAGTTTACAGTATCAAGTGCCAGTGAAGAAAATAAAAGTTAACATATCTGGTAAGATTAATAACAAGTAATAAAGCCTTATTTGGATGAAGTTTTAGAGATAAGGAAAAAGCCAAAAATATTGGACGGTGTCTCCTTATTGCAATAAATCTAATAATACCAAATTGCCATAATGTCAATGCTGCTATGTCATTATGACTACTAATGGTTATTTCAACGGTTTTAATGTGAGTTTTGCATATAGTTTAAGACCCATAATAAATTTACGTGCGGATACTCTATTCTCAGGAGACGGCTTAGAAGGCTTACCTTATAAAATAATTTCTAAATAATAATATTTCATACAAAAAGATACTGTGTTAATTTTATATACAGGATATAAAATATCAGTATCATTTTTTTAAGAGTCTCCTCTTTGGATTAATCTTGTATCCAATTTCTTCGATATTTAAGCCTTAGCCTAAATATATAAGTGCTAAAAGGATATTGGGCGCAAACCAAGCGTGTCGTTCACGTTGTCGTTGTTGAGGTTGCCATTCGAATTCACATAGAACACGTTAGCATTACTGCCGTTATAGTTATACGGAGACATGACAGACTCTAGTATTTAGATTAACCCATAAATATTATAACATATAATTAAATATTTATTTATATTTTTTAGATTAAAATAAGTTTATTGAATAAACCTTTATCTCTTTCCATTAATTTATAAGTAGTAACATAAATATAACGTATCTATTAAATATTTATGAATTGCTTTTTATCTACTATTAAAATAATTTATTCTTTTTTAATTAAATAAAAAACTTAGAACTTCTAAGCTTCATAGTTAGTTAATCTAACATTTAAAATTTTACAATAAGTAAATAAATCTTCAATATCACTATCTCTATAATAATCTTCACACTCAAAGGTAAACATATAATTTTTTCCTTCTTCAATATTACCTAAAATATTCTTTGCAACTTTAGCATTCGCAGTTCTAGCGTTTTGCCCTTCCTTTAAACTTAAATATAAATAATATTCATCTTCACTTTGCTCTATATCCAAAATATTATATTCTTTATTAAAAGTAGATACAGCATTATTATGATGATGATAATAGTTATAGTAATTTTTCATCATCATTTTATAATTTTCTTCTGACATATACACAATCTTTTCTAATCTAAAATCATATGTATAAATTTTTTTGTCTTTTAAATTTACAATTAACTTATCTAATATTTTTTTATTCCATTTTACTTTTGATATATCTGTTTTTAATGTATAACCATAATCTACTCTTTCTAGTTTAATTTTTATATCAGCATTTATCCCATAATCTGGGTAAACATACTCTATTCTTATTGTATCGTTCAAATTATTGTCTACAACTATTTTATCATAATCATATAAATGTAAATTATTAGTCATAGGTATTTCTTTAGTTATGCTCTTTGTATTAAGATTACTATTATCATAAATTATATCTGTATTTGCTATTTCTATAGCACTAAGAGACAATCCCACTCCTGTTAACACTATTAATGCAACTAATTTACTAAACACAGCTAAACCACCTATTTTTTTATTACAAATAAATTTTATACCAAGTTCTAAAATAAAAGTCCCACCAAAAAATAGTACTATTAAAAGAATAAAAATTCCAAAATAACTTACTCCTTTAGCTATTAAATAAATCATTACTCCAATCGCAATACTAATGCCTACTAAATAGCAAACTACTCCAAAAAGAAAGATTATAACTACAAATTTTAATAACCCCATACACACATCAACTAAAACATCAATAATTCCTTTATTTCTTGGGCTATTTACTACTTTTTTAACTTCTTTATCTTTTTCCTCGGCTTTTTCAATATTTTTTTTCTTTTTATTTTGCTGTTTATTATCCTTTTTAGAGTCTTCCTTCTTTTCATCATCCTGTTTAGTCATAATATGATCGGTAAAGTCTTGAAAATATCTTTTTTGAAAAGTTTTAACAAAAAACACTACTGCGACAACAATATAACTAAATTCAATGATAAAATACCAAATACCTGTAAATAAATTACTAAATGGAATCGGCAAAGTATCAAATATAGAGCTACCTAAATCTTTAATCATTGAAAATGGAATCTTAAGTAAACAAATAATAAATAAAATAATAATTATTTCAATTAACAGCTTAATAATATCTCGACCTGTTTTATTATCCAAAGAATCCATAAAACTATCAATGCCATCACTAATAGTATTAATAACTCTGTTAAATCCACTATCTGGCTTCGGATTATTTTTAAGTTTATAAGCTGCTAATAAATCACTTACTATTTCTTCAAAATCTCCTAATTCTTTTACAGCTTCTTCTTCCGTTAACCCTGCATTAACCTTTTCATCAATATAGCCCTCATATTCACTTACAATATCTTCTATTTCTGTATCTTCTAATACTTCTAATTTTTTGCTTAACTTTTTTAAAAATTCTTCTTTATTCATTATTTCTCGCTCCTTTTTATAAAATTATTAACGTTTTCCGAAAATTCTTTCCAATTTTTTAATTCTTGATCTTTATGTATTTTTCCTGCTACAGTCAAGTGATAATATTTTCTAATTGGACCTTCCGTGGATTCTTTAGTATATACTTCAAAATATTTCTCATTGGTAAGTCTCTTTAATATTGGATAAATAGTACCCTCACCTACGTCAACGATCTTACTTACTGCCTCTACTAATTCATATCCATACATATCTTTTTTTTCTACCATCACCATAATAAGCAATTCGAGTACACCTTTTTTATATTGTATATTCACCCCTTATCTCGCCTCCATAACAACTATAATATCTCAAGTACTGTGTTTTGTCAAGTACTAAACATTACATGATTGTTTATATTTTATAAAAATTATGGTAAAATAAATATATAAAGAGGATTGATTATATGAAAACTAAAAAACTCGTATCAATATTATTAATCTTAGGAGTTTTTCTTGCTTATAACATTTTTTGTTACGCTCTCCTAAATAATAATATTAAAAATAATACAATGAGTCCCATAAATTCTTACTTAAAAGTTATATATGATCTTAATGATACTAGTTATAAATATTTAAAAGCCACTATTAATAGTGATAATTCAATTAATGTTTATGTAAAATTGAATTCCCAAGAACTCAAAAATAAATATTATCGTTTCATTTTTGTAAATCAAGATTCCAAATATCAAATTATTGAAGTAAACCAAAATATCCCTGCCTATATAAAATAAAAAGAAAGAATTAGATTATAATACCTTTAAGGTTCACACTAAATAAAAAGAATGATAAAATATTATTTAGGAAGAATCAAGGAGGTATTTTTTCATGGGAAAACAAAAGAAATGGACTTTAGAACAAAAAGTCAAAATAGTTAAAGAATTTAAAAAAGGTGCAACTATATCATATTTAATGAAAAAATATGATATTCCAAGTTGGGGAACAGTAAGTTTCTGGAATAAAAAATATGACG
>CAOVIS010000008.1 GCA_948543905.1 uncultured Bacilli bacterium | reverse complement strand
AGCTGGAGATACTTTAAGCGGTATTGCTTCCAGATATGGTACTACATATCAGAAGTTGGCCGCATACAATAATATTAGTAACCCTAATCTTATTCATGTAGGACAACAAATTAAAATACCTGGTGCTGGTAAGGACACTAATGTCGTTACCGACAATAGTAGAACATATACTGTTAAGAGTGGAGATACTTTAAGTGGTATCGCTTCTAGGTATGGTACTACATGGCAAAAGATCTATAACGATAATAAATCTGTTATAGGATCTAACCCTAATTTAATTAAACCAGGTCAAGTATTAACTATTAACTAAAAAGAGGTCTCCGACTAAAATGTCGGTTACCTCTCTTTTTTTTTGCTCTTTTTTTCCTTATTTTATCTATGGCTTTTATTTATGATAATCTTATTGTGTCAATTCTTCGGTTGCGATATCATTAAGTAGGGCTTTTCCATAATCATCTGGCATACTAAATTTCTGTGAAAAATATCTCATCGCCGCTGCAAGCTCTCCATTAGAACCGCCAAATTGGGTAATAAGGTATTTAGCCATTTTTAAATCTTTTTTCTTAATATCAACTGGAAAATTAGTGTGTTTTACATACTTAAACATATAAAGAACCTCCTTTATTATCCCAAGGCCAAGGTGAATCAATCCAATTATATTTTGCCCCCATAGTACCCGTTATTTCTAAAGGACCATAAATTTTTTCATATTCCTTACATAATTTTTCTTTTTCCTCTACATATTTTTTAAATAATGCAAATACATCTTTTTTATCAGGATGTAAATCTAAATATAAGTTTAAATCATTAATAGCAAAAGATAAAGCCATAATTTTATATAAATGTCTATCCTTTTCTGATTTAGGCTCTAACTTAATATAAGTAAGATTTTTATAAGGAACATATTCATCTTTAAACATATTGCCTTTTAAAAATCCATCCATCACCTCTTCAATATTACTATTGTTTCTAAAATTTACATCAGGCATAAAAAAAGCCATATTAACATCAATTTCATTATCTTCAAATAACATATTAAATTTCCTCCTAATGTATAATATGTACTAAAAAAAAATTCACCTAAACTATTACCCAGAAATAAAAAAAATCTATACTAATAATATAAACAACTTGTATTTTATTGCAAAAATCTTTTAAGTATGATATATTATACTAGAATAAGAGGTTGATTAGGTATGACGACTATTTTTGAAAATATAGATATTCTTTTAATGATGGCTGATTCTAAATTAAACATTGATGAAGTAAATACCGAATTAGTATCTCTAAATAAACAAATAACAAGTAAAAAAAATGAATTAGAAGATTTAAAAACTTTAATGACCGATACAAGATATTTTAATGCTTCAAATGAGCTAGTAGATAAAAATATTGAGATAAGTCTAAAAAATAAATTAAATCGTTTAAATAATCGTTTAAAAGAACTTACTCAAAATCTTGAAGAAATAAAAAAAGAAGAGAGTATCATGCATGAAGAAATCACAAACTTAAAAAATTCTTTAAATAGCAATGAATCATATTTAAAAACTCTAGAAATTAAAACAAAAAGTACAAATAATAATAAATATTATCAGTCGCTATTTAATAAAGAGTTTGAAAATCACAAAAAATTATCTGAAACTTTGGAGTCCAAAGAAAAATCATATTTAGAAATTTTAAAAGAATTAGAACTTGCTACTACCTCTCATAATGAATTAGAAACGAGAATTTCTTATGAAAAAGAACGATTATTAGATATTGAAGAAAACCTAAGTAATCCCAAAGCCTATTTTGATGAATCTCTAAAATTATCAGATGAAAAAAAACTTAAAAGCTTAGAAGAAGAAATTAAAATAGCAGAAGATCATCAACAAGAGTTATTAAAAGATGCTAATATTTTAGGTGCTGATGCTAAAGCTTTAATTTTAGAAAATAATAATTATGAAGCCTTAAGTAAAATTAGGGAGTTAGTAAATGTTGTAAAAAGCAAACCTTACATGGATATAAACTCCAAAAGTATTTTAGATGAAGAATTAGAAAAAAAAGAAAATCTAAGGGTTGAGCTATCTAATTTGATAGAAAATAAAACATATGAAGGCCTAAATAGCAATGCCATTAAAGACAGAATTACTTATTTAGAAGAAGAAATAAATCATAATAATGAATTAATAGCTAAATATAATAGTGATATTATTAATATTGATGAATTTATCAATAATAAGCTAGGAGCTAACATCAATAATTTAGAAACAGAGATTAATAAACTAGAAAATAGCAAAACTGAGTATCGTAAAATGCTAAAAGAAAAAAATAAACCCTTAAGAACTAAAACTCGCCTCGAACAATCATTAAATCAAGTTACTAAAGAAAAGAATATTTTAGAAGATATACTAATTTCTTATAAGGATAATTTAATTACTAAAATAAAAGATACTAATTCTTTTCAAAATTTAATTAATGATTTAGATGCTGAAAACCTTTATTATAAAGAAGAACTAGAAAAATTATTAAAAATATCTTCAATAGATTACAATGTTAAAGATTTAGTTTCTGAAGAAAAAGATAAGGAAGAATTATCCAAATTAAATGAAGAAATAAGAGCTATCAAAAATAGGCAAAAATTTACTAAAACTCCTGATGAAATTTTTGATGAAATTGAAATGTCTTTAGCAAGTTCTAAAAATACTTTTACACGTGAAGAAAAAAATAAAGATAATATGGATATTAATATAGAAAATCTTTCAGTCGAAGAGCCAACACGCCTAAAAGTTATTGAAATGATACCTGTTGAAGATAAAATGAATAATGTAGGTGATGACTATGGGGCTTAAAATAAATAATATTATAGTCTTAGAAAACAAAGAAGAATTTTTAATATTAAATGGCCTAATGCATAATGGCAAAAAATATTTTTTAACAATGGGATTAGATGAATCTCGTAAAGTAGATGCTAAAAATGTTGTTATATTAGAAGAATATGTAAGTGGATTTGAGACATACGTTACAAAAGTAGTTGATGTCGAACTGCTTGGATCTTTAACTAAACTGTTTAAGGACCAATTAAAAACTGCTTAAAAAGTATAGTTTTAAATCCTTTTTTTTGATATAATTAAAGAATATTAGAAAGGTTGATTATATGAATACTGCAACCCTTTGGGAAATAGTTACAAAAATTATTGATATTGGGATAGTATGGCTTGTATTTTATTTTATCTTAAAAAATATCAAGAATAATATTAAAATGGTTTTAATATTTAAGGGAGTTTTATTAATTTTAATTGTTAAATTACTAAGTGACCTCTTAAATTTATATACAGTAGGAATTATCTTACAATATTGTGTCGAGTGGGGGCCTTTAGCCATAATAGTTATATTCCAACCCGAAATAAGAAGTGTTTTAGAATCAATAGGCAGAACTCAGCTTTTAGGAAGACATAAAACTTTAACTGTTGATGAAAGAGAAAAAGTTGTTTATGAAATTATGAAATCAATCGAGTATTTCAAAAGAAATCGTATTGGTACATTAATTGTTATTGAACGAGAAATATCCCTTAGTGAATATATTGAACCCGCAACTAAAGTTTATGCTGATCTAACTAGTGATTTATTAGAAACAATATTTTTTCCTAATGGACCACTTCATGATGGCGGAGTAATTATTCAAGGAGATAGAATTACCGCTGCAGGAGCTGTCTTTAAAACCAGCCTTAATCAATCAATTTCTAAAAGACTAGGAACAAGACATAGAGCAGCATTAGGAATATCTGAAGAATCAGATGCCATAGCTTTAGTAGTTTCTGAAGAAAATGGTCGTCTAAGTATTGCAATCGATGGTGAATTAAATTACAATCTTACGCTTGATGAATTTCGAATGCTTCTAATTGGAGCTCTAAATCCTACTCCCGAAGTATTTTATGAAGCTGAAAATAAAGATAGTGCAGGTGAAGAATAATGAAGAAACTATTTAAATTAATTGGCAATATCTTTTTAAGTATATATCGAGTAATTGATAAATTAATAGTAACTCCCATAAGTCGAATTATATTTAATATCAGTAAATATTTAAAAACTCATAATTTTAAATTTGAATATATTTTCAGTAAACCTAATTTTATGATTTATCTATCTTTGATTCTTGCCGTAATAGTGTTCTTGCTTATTGATAGAAGAGTTATAACTTTAGTTGAATCGGAAGCAGAAATAATTCCCAATGTTCCTGTTAAGGTTAATTATAATGAAGAGGCTTACGTAGTTGAAGGTATTCCTGAAACAGTTGATGTTGTTTTAATTGGCCGCAAAAGTGAAATATATTTAGCTAAGCAACTAGGCACTAATTCTGTAATTTTAGATTTATCTGATTATAAAGCCCGTGATTCTGCTTATAAAGTTTATTTATCTTATACAAAATCAATTGACTCTATAAGCTATAAGTTAGATCCATCATATGTATCTGTAACTATTAAGGATAAAATAAAAGTAACTAAACCTTTAGATTATGATTTAGTTAACAAAGACTCCTTAAATGAACGTTTAAGTGTTGAGACAGTTGAACTTACCAAAAATGAAGTTGTAGTTCAAGGTAGTCGTGATAGTATTGACAAAATAGCTTCAGTTAAAGCTTTAATTGATTTAAAAAATAATAGTTTAACCGATGCTGGAACTTATAATATTGATAATGTAACAGTTCTAGCTTACGATAACAAAGGTGAAATTATAAAGGATATTGAAGTAGTACCATCATCAATTACAGCGACCATAACTCTTGATACTTACTCTAAAACATTACCTATTAAAGTATTAACAACAGGTAAACTCTTAACTGGAAAAGCTATTGCCTCTATCTCAATTAATAACAGTAATTCCCATTCAGTTACTATTTATGGGGATGAAGAACAAATAGGTTCGATAACAAATGTTCCTGTAACTGTTAATGTTGCTGATCAAGGAGCAAGTAGTACTAAAACCTATAACGTTACAATCAATAAACAAAGTGGTGTAAGAGCTATAAGTGAATCTAAAGCAACGGTAACAGTAACTTTTGGCGATGAAAAACAAAAAGAACTAAATGTTCAAGCTGTGGCTAGCAAAAACTTAAACAGCAACTTAACTGCAAATATTATTGGAACAGATAGTATTAATGTAATAGTAAAAGGGGTTCAATCTGTAATTGATGAAGTATCACCAGAAAACATCAAAGCTTATATTGATCTTGAAAATTATACAGCTAGCGACAAAGAATATGAAGTTGACGTAAAAATTGAAAATGATGATCCAAGATTAGATTTTGTTGTATCATCAAAGGTTAAAGTAAAAATAACTAATAATAACCATTAAAAAAGAGACACAAATTAAAGTGTCCTTTTTATTTTACCAAACTTTTAGGATAAGGCTTCCTATTATCCGTTCTATAAAGTAAATAATCAATAGAAGTATTATAAAAATCTGCTAAAATATGTAGAGTTTCAATTGGAATATTAGTATCTTCTGTTTCATAATGTGAGTAACCTCTTTGACTAATATTAAGCATTTTTGCCATGTCCTTCTGTAATAAATCTTTATCCTCCCGAATTTCTTTTAATCTATTCATTTTCCTTCACCTATTAAAATATGTAGCCTTATTTTGGCTATAATATAAATGTAAATGATAAAATTCTAATATACATAAGTATTAGAATAGAAAGAGGAAACATATGAAAATAGAAGGCTTAAAATTAAAAAGAAAGAAGCAAATTCTAGCAATTAGTTTAGCATTTTTTAGCATAATAGCCACATTAATCTTAGTAACAACTAAAGCCAAGTATAAGAACATCCAAACAATGGATTTAGTAAATGGAACAATAAATTATACCCCAGCGGATATTAATTTAGTAGCAATTCAAATAGAAAATGATATTGGTGAATATGAAGTATCTAATGCAGTTCCAAGCGAAGGCTATACATTAAGTGATAAATCGTATTGTAATGTAAATGGCACTAAAGACACAAGTATTAAACTATCATATATAAATGGTTCAGTATCAGTAAATGATATATCAAAGAAAACAAAGTGTTATTTATATTTTGATAAATATAGTGCTATTGATACAATAATAGGTGACATCACAGGCATAGAAGAAAAGATAGAATTTACAGGAATAGCAACATCAAGTGATACAGGTATATATAGTGCTCCAGATGATTATGGAACATCATATTATTTTAGAGGCTTAGAAGGAAGTTTAAATAACTGGGTAAGATTCGCTGGATTTTATTGGCGAATAATAAGAGTAAATGGAAATGGAACAATCAGGATGATATATGCTGGAGCAGCCAGTGGTAATCCAAGTGATGCAAATAGAAATGGATCAACAACCCAAATAAGAACATATCCATATAATCATACATTTGATGATAATGCGTATGTTGGGTATATGATGGGAATACCATTAAATGGAACTTTCGAAAATAATACTTCGGGAAATAAAACATCAAGTCATAGTAATAGTTATGCCAAAGCTCATATCAATACATATAATAGTGACGCAAAGAGTCAAATAGATAGTTGGTATAAAACAAACATTGAAGATAAAGGGCTTAGTAATTATATTGATACCGATACCGGCTTCTGTAATGATAGAGGGATAGATAAAATAGCTTACTCAAGTTATACAGGAGATGGCTATGGAACGCAAAGTAGCGGCTATGCACCATGGGGAAGATTATATCAAAATAATTGGAAAACAACGCAAATCCCAACATTAAAATGTAGTAATAAGAGTAAAGATTTATTCACTCATACAAGTGCCAGTATAGGAAATAAAAAACTAACATATCTGGTAGGCTTGATTTCAAGTGATGAAGTAGTATTTGGAGGAGGATTTGGAAATTCAAGTGACTCAACATATTATCTGTATGCAAATCAACAATATTGGACGATGTCTCCATATTTCTATGGCGGTAGTTATGCTTACGTGTTTTGGGTGGCTTCAAATGGCCTCCTCCAAGGCGGCAGTGTGCATTACAGCAATGGCCTAAGGCCTGTCATAAATCTACAGGCTGATACTAAATTTACCTACAACAATGAAACAACAAAAGGTAGTGCAACTGACCCTTATATAGTAGTTTAATTCTTGCTCATATTGCTTGTTATATTTTCTACTGTATATTATAACGTTTATATATGAGCAATTAAAATAAAAAAAGCCTTCACTTGATGGCTTTTAATATACAATATAAACATTTATTTCGCTTGAATTAGTAGAATTTGATATTAATAAGTAAAGGAAGTATATCAAAGAATGGAAAAGAATATTCAAACAAACTAAATGTTCGATTATGTATACTACTACTAGTTTAACAGTTTGTCAAGTACTAATTTTAACTTTTTTCTAAAAATTTATAAGCAGATACTAATAATTCTTTATTAGTCGCATACTTTAAAACAAAATTATCTTTTTCTTTTACTATTAATAGTCCAATAGTCTTATTATTAGTTGGCTCCTTTATCTTACTATCTACTAACAATGTATAAAAACTTAATTGGTCGCAATCTTTTATTTTCATTTCTCGTATTTTTATTTCTATTACTATATAAGCATTAAGTTTAACATTAAAAAATAACAAGTCTACTCTAAAAGTATGATTTTCAACTGTAATTTTATATTCATGACCTGCTAAAGTAAATCTCATACCTAATTCTAAGAATCTATCTTCAAGCATATTAATTAAATATTTATGTATTACCTTCTCATCTAAAGAATTAATATTTTTATCTATTTTTAATAGTTAAAGTATAATTATTATTTTTCACTAGTTTAATATTTTCTTTATCGGCATATGATAATCTATCAAAAGCTTTATTTTTTATTTCATTAATTAGTTCTCTACTTGATAAATTATTTGTTATACATAAATTTATATAATAATTACGCTCATTCTCATTTTTTGTTGGTAAAATATAGCGATAATGAGTCCATGTCAATTGGTGGCGCAGTGAGCCGCCTTTTGGAAAAAACAAAAAAAGTTGTCTAAATCTCTTTAAATTCGAATAATCATAACCATTTCCATAAACTTTTGATAACTTTTCACTCCAATTTTTAATTAAGTTATCCCTATATTTTGCATGTTTTTCACCGTCTTGAGCTTCAACAATCAATTTTCCTATTGTCCAATATGCTTGTAATTTTTTTCATTTTTTTTAAAATTAATTTTTAATACTATTTAAAACCCCCAGAAACATAAAATAAACTATTATATTAGTTCCTCCGTAGCTAACAAAAGGAAGTGGAAGACCAATTATTGGCAATAATCCTAAATTCATACCGATATTCTCAATTTGGGCAAAAATAAACATTGTAAGAAATCCCGCAAAAAACATTTTATGTTTTAAATCCTTAAGCTTTAAAAGTCTCACTAAAAAATAACCATCTAAAATAATAAAACATAAAAGAATTGCTATAAAACTAATAATACCAAAATTACTAATTGAAAGAGCAATAACAAAATCAGTCGGAGCCTCTGGTACATAAATAATATTTCCTTTTCCTAAAATGCCTGAATTACCAATCGCAATAAGTGCTCTATCAAGCTGAAAAGAATCTTTATTAACAAATGTAAGAATTCTATCCATTCTATAAAAAAATGAAGTACCCATAATTTTAATAAGTAAATCTTTATTAAAATAATATAAATATAAAAATCCTCCTATTAAAATTGCAAGTCCTAAAAATATAATTATATACCACTTTTTACTTATCTTACTTACTACAATAACCCCCAATATAATAAGTAAATAAATAATAATAGCACCGGTATCTGGTTCCAAAAATACTAAAATAGAAGGAATCAGAGTTATTATACCTATTTTTACTAAAAATTTAAGTTCGTCCCTAAATTTATTATACCTAGATTTAGATGCCACATCTGCAAGATATAATGTAAGCGTAAATTTCATAAGTTCACTTGGTTGAAAGGAAAAAAAGCGTAAATTAAACCAAGCTCTAGAACCATTAATACTCTTACCAAAAAATAAGACTAAGATTAAAAGAATTATATTTATAATATAAAAATATTTACTATATTTAAATAATCGCTTAGGCTTTAAAAAATAAATTATTCCCATTATTATAAAACCTAATATAAACCAAATAGTTTGTTTAAAAAAGTAGCCGTCATACATCTTATAAATATTTCCACACTTAATCATATTAAAAAGTGATATTATAATTAATACCAAAATTGGAATAAACAAAATTAAGTTATTTAATAAGTTTTTCTTTTTCATATTTTTATTATGTTTCAAAATTTAAATATTATCATAAAATGTATTAAAGAGGTGTAATCTATGGAAAAAAATTTACCTAATGTTTATGCAAGTCCTATAAATAAAAACATCAATAACAATAAAGAATACTATTATCAAGCGTTTAATGAAAGAAAAATAACTTCTAAAATCAATATTCCTGAAAAAATAAATAGAATATTTTCATCTCCTAATCATGTTTATAAAAGTAAAGTTAGAATAACAACCAAAGATAACTTGATTGATACTTTTATAGTAGGAAAAAAAGAACAAATCTTGCTTACACTTGATGGAACCAGAATTAATATCAATGACATCATAGACATTGCTAAAATATAAAACAATTGTATGCTACAAATTTGACAAATTGTTAATAATGTGCTAAAATAAATATTACTTTAAAAATAGGAGGGAATATGAAAAATTATTACCTGTGGATGATTATAACAATTTTTACAAGTATAAGCATTTTACATATTTTTAGTAATAAACCAACCACTATTGAAAATATAGTTTTTAATAATATCTTATATAGTACAAGTGAATATAACACCTATGAAGAAGAAACAGTATGTGTTTATGAAGATATGACTTTAGAGGAACTAACCAATAAATTAAATGTCAATTTAAAATCTGATCTTGAAGGATATGGAGACATTATAGCAGATTTCTCATTAAAAAAAGGAGTTGATCCTTTAGTAGCTACTTCCATCATTTTAGAAGAGACAGGCTGTACTTGGAATTGCAGTAGCCTTGTCAAAAATAACAATAACGTGGGTGGTATGCGCGCCTATTCTGGCTATCTAAAATTTGACACACTAGAAGAAGGCATTGAAGCTTTCATTTCTAATCTATCTAACAATTATTACCAAAAAGGATTAAATACTCCAGAACTTATCAACACCAAATATGCCTCTAATCCTAATTGGTATCAAAAGATAAATTATTACATTACCAAAATTAGAGCAAGCTAATTGCTTTTTTTAAAAATCTAATTTATAATTATAATAGGTGATACTTGTGAATAATACTTATCGATTACTTTTTAATATTACTTTTAATCACAAAGAATTTGCTCTTTTTTTAGATAAGTATAACCGCTATACTTTTTTGAGCGTAACAAATAATGTATATCAGTATCCCAGTTTAACAGAATATATCACTCTTCATAATTTATATAATAATATTTCTGATATTGATAATAATATAAGAAAATTTAATTTTACCGAAAATGTTTTAGCAGGTATTGCAGGTATTCTAGCTGTAACTTTAGTTGGTGTTATTAGTGATAAAAATTTTGGCTATAATATTATCCAAAATGAAAATAATTTGGAAATTACTGAAGTTCCTCCAGCTCCAGAAACTATTTATATTGAAAAATTATCAGAGTTAACCGAGTATTTAGGCTATAGCAAAATAGAATTTTCAAAAGTTTTAGATGTAATTGAAGCCAATCCTAATTTGAATTCCGAAGAAAAAGAAGCTGCTAGGACATTTGCTTTTAAAACAATCCAAGAACACCCTAACTTTGATTTTCGCATTTTTTATGAAAATATGAAAGATTTAGTAATAAATAGACCCGCTATTGAGGAGCATCAAAAAGAATTTGACAGTAATACTAATGGCAATTATAGTCCTGAGATTAATGCAATAAGTTGGCCTAAAGATACTAGTATTAAAGTTTTATATCATGAATTTGGCCACGTTTCGGAGCATATCGTCTTAAAAAAAGATAATATAACTATAAAAAGAGTAGTCAAATCATCTGGATATTTAGCTAGATTTCTAGGTGAAGCAATGAATAATAAGTTAATATCATCTTTTTGCGAAACAGATTCTTATTATAACGAAGGAGAGATTTTAGGCTATTTGTTAACTTGTGTAAACTTTACAGTAGAAGATTTTAACAAAGAAGATATAAATGGTTTAGTAAATCGCTTAAAAGCTAGTTACCCCAATGTTGATATTTCCTATATTACTAAATATATTGATGCCATGGCTATATCTCGTCTTAATTTTAGCCAGTTTAAAAGTTTAAAAGAAAATCCTGATTTATTTGATGAATTATTTGAAATATGTAAATCAAAGGTAAATATTCATAGTTCTAATGTCTACAAACCATTTGGTGATTTTGCAAGACTCATTTATCGCAATTTTTCTTATGAAAAAGTTATGGTTTATTTAGATCGCTATAATGTATATTTACAAAAATTAGGTTATTCTAATGTTATCAACTCTGCAGATTTTACTACTATTTTTGATAAATATAAAAATACTCAAGGTTTTATTATCTTTTCTAATTCTTCTAAGTTAATTCCTTATACCACCTATATGTCTGAAACTTTAGAAAATGGATACAGTATAACTTATAAAACATTTGATGCAAATGGCAATATTATATCTAATACCTCGCCTCACAATTGTGGTTGGCAAATAGATTCTAATATAAAACCAGAGTATATCCTTACAGCCTTATTTAAAGATTATGAACATCTAAATACCCCTAAATTTTGGGAAAATTTAAATTCTGAAAATAAAATAAATAGTCCCCATACTTACCAAGAAATTCCTATTTATTATAAAGGAAAACTAATAACCACCTCTAAATTATCTAGTATTTATCTAAAAATTGGCATGACTCCTGAAAATAAAATTGGCTTTAATGTTTATGTAAATAATGGCTTTAGTCTTACTACAGATAATACATTTGCAGTAACTTCTAATAGTATTTTCCTAAACAATTTTCTTCCCGACTTTAATTGGTTAGAAAAACTTGAATTAGACAGTTATTTAACACTGGAATATTTAGAAGAGGTATTATTAAGCAAAAATCCTAAGTTATTTAGTAATGTTATTTTAAAAAATGACAATATTTACTTTGTCCCTGATTATCAGATAAAAGTATATGATAAAAACAATATTTATGGTTTAAAAATTGCTAGCATCTATGATACCCTAAGTTATAATGATGATAAAGTAAATAGAATGTTAGTAATTGGGGGCAATTTAATTGATTTAGGCCCTGCCAAAGACAAAGAGACAGCTAGTTTTCTAGAAGTCTTAGAATATTTTTCTATGCTTGATTATGATAAAACAGAATACTCCTTTACTATCGATGAAATCGTCAATTTATTTATAAAATATAATGAAGCCAAAAGTATAAAAATTACAAGATAAAATTGCTTTTTTAGAATTTTTAGCATATAATTAGTTTAGGTGATTTATATGTACAATAACAAAAAAATATTTATTTTAGGCATGGCTAAAAGTGGTTATGAGGTAGCAAAACTTTTAAGTGAGTCTAATGAAATTTTAATTTGCGATGCCAAAAATCAAGATGAAAATAGTATTAAAGAGTTAGAAAGTTTAGGCGTAAAAATTATTATAACCTCTGAACCTGAAAATTTTCTTAATGACTCTTATGACGTAGTTATTAAAAATCCTGGCGTTTTCCCATATCATCCTTGTATTACCAAAGCAGAAACTTTAAATATTCCTGTTGTAAATGAAATGGAAGTAGCTTTCCATTATCTAAATCCTAAGACTAAGATTATTGGTGTTACTGGTTCAAATGGCAAAACCACTACAACTACTCTTATTAATGAAATTTTAGAATCAGCGGGCGTAAATGTAATACTGGGCGGTAATATTGGCACTCCACTATCTAAAGTGGCTAAAAATACAACTGAAGATACTATTTTACTTCTAGAAATATCTGATCATCAATTAAATGATTTACATGAATTTAAAACCGATATTAGTATTCTTACTAATTTATGTCCCACTCATCTAGATTACCATGGCTCATATGAAAAATATTTAAGTGTTAAGAAAAAGATTTTTAACTATCATACTAAAGAAAGTATTGCCATAATTAACGCTAGCAATTCCGATAGTATAAATATAACCAATGATATTGCTTCTACTAAAGTATATTTTAATGACTCAAATAACTATTTAAAAAACGGGATAATATACATCAATAATGAACCAATAATTAGTACTAATGATATTTTATTAAAAGGTATTCATAACTATGAAAATATCTTAGCAGCCCTTGTTTTACTAACCAAGCTAAATATTGATTTTAAATATGCTAAAAAAGTATTACAAGAATTTAAAGGTGTTGAACATCGTCTTGAATATGTTGCGACTATTAATGATGTAGTTTACTATAATGATTCTAAATCAACTAATCCTGTTGCAACTATTACAGCTTTAAAGAGTTTTGACGCTAATATTCATTTAATTTTAGGTGGTATGGAACGAAGCCAAGATTTTAATGATTTAGCTCCATATAATAATAAAATAAAAAGAATTTATGCTATCGGTGAAGTCCGTTCTCGCATTGTAGAGTTTGCCCAAAATAATAGCATTCCAGTATTTAGTTGTGAAACTCTAAAACTTGCTATGGAAAATATTAAAGAAAATACTAAACCAGGAGATACTGTATTATTAAGTCCTGCCTCAGCTTCTTGGGATCAATATGCCAAATTTGAAGATAGGGGAGACGAATTTAAAAATATAGTTAACACATACAAATAAAAAATAGCTTTACTTTTATTCAAAAATATATTATTATTAATTTAAGCGAGACACAAATATCTTGTGTACTTGCCTTTTGGTTAAGCACCCTTACAATATGTAAGTGGTGATTTTTTGTTGTATCAAAATCCCCTACAACTAAAAATTAATTATAGATGATTAATAATACAATTATCACTAATAGAGCAAAAATAAGAAAATCTTTTTTTGACATAGCGACCACCTCACTTTATTTTCATAAAATTTAGTGGCAAACACCAAAGACTTTGTCTCTCGCAAAACCACCATAACATAAATCTAAATGTTTTGCAAATCATCCAAAAATGTAAAATTGGAGCCCAATTTCCAAAATTGTTTAGTCAATTTTTAAAATTCTCTAGCATATTTTAATCTTTTAGCAGCCATTTGACATTTTAACTTTTTTCTTAATTTTACGTAAATTTTACAAAAAAATTAAATATTTTAAATAATAGTTCTTTTTTTTTTCTTTTTATGATAAAGTTATAGTAGTGATGAATTATGAAAAAAATTGTAATTTTTGGAGGAGGTTCTGGCCTTTCCCAAATGCTTAAAGGATTAAAATTATTTCCTATTGATATAACCGCGGTCGTATCGGTCTCTGATAATGGCGGGTCTACTCTAAGATTAAGACAAGATTTTAACATCCCTGCAGTTGGCGATATCTCTAAAGTTTTGCTTGCTATGAGTAACACTGATACTGATATTGTAAACTTAATGAATTATCGCTTTAAAGAGTCTAAAAGCTTAGGCAACCATTCCATAAAAAATCTTCTTTTAACGGCACTTTTAGACCAAAAAGGCACTTTTGCTAGTGCTATTCCCGTACTAGCA
The DNA here is from genome assembly GCA_948543905.1 of uncultured Bacilli bacterium. The sequence goes on along the minus strand of CAOVIS010000008.1, from coordinate 5,304 downwards.
AAACTATTAGATATCGAAGGTCAAATTTTACCTATAACAGAAGACAATGCTGAATTAATTGGTATTTTAGAAGATGGTAAAAAAGTAATTGGTGAAACTAGTATTACTAAAACTAAAAAGAAAATAAAAAGAGTCATGTATGATCATGAAGTTGCTGTCAACCAAGATGTTATTAATGCTTTGAAAGAAGCAGATTTAATAATATTTTCCTCAGGCAGTCTTTTAACAAGTATTATTCCTAATTTAATTATTGATGATGTTGTAAAAGCAATCAAAAAAAGTAAAGCCCCCAAACTATATATTTGCAATTTAGTCACTCAACCAGGCGAAACTGATGATTATAAAGTTAGTGATCATATTAATGTTTTAAATGAATATCTAGGGGCTAATACTATAAATATGGTTTTAGCTAACGATGATCCTATCCCTGCAGAATTAGTTTTAAAATATGCGACTGAAGAACAAAAAGACCCAGTTTTATTAGACGAAGACAAACTAAAAAAAATGAAAGTAAAAATTATCAAAGATAGAATATATTCTATAGAAGATGGCTATTTAAGACATGATACGTTAAAAACAGCCTATCTTGTATTTTCAATTTTAATGGGTAAAAAATAATGACATATACAACTAGAGTAAAAGAAGAAATATCAAAAACTTCCTTAAATGATAATGAGAAGATATGTGAACTGTCTGGATTTATGCGTTTTTCCAGTTCTATTAAAGACAGCATTACTATAACTCTAGAAAATGCTAGTGTAACTAGAAGAATATATACCCATTTAAAGGAAATATTTAATATTGAAGTAAAAATAACAATTCGTAATCAGCGCAGATTTCGCATTAAGCAAATATACATTTTAGAAATTAAAGACAAAATACCTTATATTTTAACTTTTCTAAATATTATGGAAGGTAAAAAAAAGATTCTTCCAAGTGAATTTTTCTTAACTAATAATGAAGAAAAAACAGCCTATTTAAGAGGAGTTTTTCTAGCTTCTGGAACCATTAATGACCCTGCATCTAGTGGTTATCACTTTGAAATCGTAACTAATATGAACCGTGAAGCAATATATATAACTAAACTATTAAAAGAATTAGGCTATAATGCTAAACATTTAAAAAGAAACTCCAAATATATGGTCTATATTAAAAATGCTGAAGTAATAAGTGAACTAATAAGACTTTTTAGTGCCACCAATGCCTATTTTTACTTTGAAGACATTCGCATTTATCGTGATCATAAAAACATGGTTAATCGCCTTAATAATTGCGAGATTGCTAATCAAGAAAAAACCATAAATACTGGGTTAAAACAACTAGATGAAATAAAATACTTAAAAAGTCATGACTTATATAGTTTACTTGATGATACAACTAAGATAGTTTTAGATTACCGCGAAAAATATCCAGAAACCTCTTTAAAAGAACTAGCAGATATTATAAGTATGGAAACAAGCTATATAATTGGCAAAAGTGGTGTTAATCACCACTTTATCAAGGTACGTAATTTAATAAAAAAACATCAAGAAAACTCTTCTAAAGATTAGATAATCTCATCAATTAAACCATATTCAAGAGCTTCTTTTGCACTCATATAATTATCTCTTTCACAATCTTTCACAATTTTATTAATATTTTGTCCTGTATTAAAAGCTAGTATCTTATTAAGCTTCTTTTTAATTTTTAAAATATGTTCCGCAGCAATTTTAATATCAGTCGCTTGTCCTTGAGCACCACCTAAAACTTGATGAATCATAACTTCTGCATTGCTAAGAGCAGCTCTCTTACCTTTAGCTCCACTAGATAACAAAAAAGCTCCCATGGACGCAGCCATTCCTATAACAATCGTTCTAACATCACTTTTAATATAATTCATTGTATCATATATCGCAAGCCCAGATGTAACCGAACCTCCAGGACTATTAATATATAAATAAATATCTTCATGTCCCTTACTATCAAGATATAATAATTCACTTACGATAATACTTGCTATACTATCATTTACCTCACCACTAAGAAAGATAATTCTATCTTTTAAAAGTCTTGAATACAAATCATAAGCATATTCTTTATTACTACTTTTTTCAATAACAGTTGGTACAATGTTCATAAAATTTAATCACCTATATAATATATAGCATAAATTTTCAAAAATTATTCATATAAATGTACAAATTAAAAAAAATATGATAATATATTAGAAGAATAGAAATACGGGGATTGATATGAATAAAATAACAGTAAATATTGATAATAATAAAAATATCGTTGTTGCCTCAGGTACAAAGTACATTGATATTAGCAAAAATTCTTTTTATAAAGATACAGTTTTAGGAGTCAAAAAAAATAATCAGATTCTATCTTTAAATGATGTTGCTCTAAATGACGAGGCTATCGAATTTTTTGATATAAATAGTATTGAAGGTTCCAAAATATATAAAGCCGCTTTAAAATTTATTTTAGAAGTAGCTATTAAAACTTTATACAATGAAGCTGATATCGAATTTTTACATAGTGTTCCAGGGGGAATGTTAGGTGAGATAAAAAGTAATATTAAACTTACGGAAACAGATATAGCTAAAATAAAAGCCGAAATGGAAAATATAGTTAAAAATGATTATCCAATTCTAAAATATAACATCTTAAAAAAAGAAGCAATACACTTTTATGAAGAAAATAATCTTCTTGAAAAGGCTAAAAATGTACAAGTTCATGACAACATAGTTACCATTTATAAATTAAAAAATTACCTTAACTATTTTTATGTCAATATGCCTTATAGCACTGGCTACATTAAATCTTTTGATTTAAAATACCTACATGATAATCGCCTTATAATATTATATCCAAGTAATCTAACAGGAGGTATCCTTCCTACCTATACTCCACATGATAATATTGTAAATGCCTTTTATAAAGGTAAAAGCTGGTTAAAAATGTTAAAAGCACCTTTTGTTTCTGATTTAAATAATTTAGTGTCTAACTCTAGCATATCTGGTTTTATTGAATCATGTGAATTATATTTTAATGACCAAATAAAAAAGGTAAGTGAGGAAATTCAAAAAAGAGAAAATTGTCGCTTTATTATGCTAGCTGGTCCTTCCAGTAGTGGCAAAACTACAACTTCTAGGGTTTTAGGCGCATATCTTAGGAGCAAAGGCTATAACCCTCTTTGTATATCTATTGATGATTATTTTAAAGAAAGAAAAGATACACCCAAAGATGAATTTGGCAACTATGATTTTGAATCTCTAGCTGCTATCGATATTGATTTATTAAATAAAGATTTAGTAGCTCTTTTAAAAGGTGAAAAAATAAATGTTCCTGTATTTAATTTTAAAACTGGTGAAAAAGAATATCATAATAACTACTTAGAAATGACTGATAATAGTATCGTTTTAATTGAAGGACTACATTCTTTAAATGAAGAACTAACTTCGTATATTCCGAAAGTTTATAAATACAAAGTGTACTTAAGCCCATTTATTCCTTTAAATATTGATCGTCATAATTATATTTCAACCCTTGATTTAAGACTACTTAGAAGAATTATTCGCGATAATAGAACTAGAGGGCATAGTGTTAAAGATACTCTTCATAATTGGCAAAATGTTCGTCGCGGTGAAGAAAAATATATTTTTCCCTTTACTAATGAAGCTGATATTATAATTAATACTGCTCTACCTTACGAATTAGGAGTATTAAAAGTATATGCTGAGCCTTTATTATTATCAGTAGATACAGATTCCAGTTATTATGAAGAAGCTAGACGTCTATTAAAATTTTTACATATATTTTACTCTATTCCTAGTGAATATGTTAGTAAAAGTAGTATATTAAGAGAATTTATAGGAGGAAATAATAATGATTAAAGTAGCAATTAATGGTTTTGGAAGAATAGGAAGACTTGCATTTCGGCAAATAATAACAACTACCGATTTTAATATTGTCGCTATTAATGATTTAGGAGAAACTAAAGAACTAGCCTATTTAGCAAAATATGATACAGTTCATCGTTCTTTTCACGAAGATATAATAAAAAGTACCGAAGATGAAATAATTATTAATAAAACTAAAAAGATAAAAGTTTATAATGAAATGGATCCTGAAAATCTTCCTTGGGCCGAACTAGATATTGATTTAGTATTAGAATGTACAGGTAAATTCACTAAATATGAAGATGCTTCTAAACATATTAAAGCTGGAGCCAAAAAAGTTTTGATTTCTGCTCCATCTAAATCTGATAATGTAAAAACTATTGTTTATGGGGTCAATGAAAATATTATAGATGGTACTGAAACTATTATATCCGCGGCTAGTTGTACCACCAATTGCTTAGCTCCTGTTGCTAATCTTTTAGAGCATTATATTGGAATTGAAAGTGGTTTTGCCTCAACTATCCATGCTTATACTAATGATCAAGCCACTCTTGATGTTTCTCATAAAAAAGGAATCTTATCCCGAAGAGGTAGAGCATGTGCTGCTAATATAGTTCCAACTTCTACGGGAGCAGCTAGTGCCATTGGTAAAGTAATTCCAAGTCTTAATGGCAAACTAGATGGTGGAGCTTATCGTGTCCCTGTAACTGATGGTTCCTTAATTGAACTCACCTTTATTCCCAAAAGACAAACTTCTTTAGAAGAAGTAAATAAAATCTTTGAAGTAAATCAAAATGATACCCTAAAAATAACCTATGATCCTATTGTTTCTAGTGATATTTTAGGTAAACCTCTAGGAGCTTTAGTCGATGGCTTATCAACAAGCGTTAATGATAATCTTATAAAAGTAGTCGCTTGGTATGACAATGAATATGGTTATACTGTTCAAATGCTTAGAACTGCTAAATATCTCTTTAAAAATTAAAATATTTAATTGATTGACTAATAACAATAGCCAATCATTTTTAATTTTTTTAAAAACTTAATAAAAATTACAAGATTCGACAAATTACACGTTTCTCCTGTGTTATAGTAAAGACATTTTCTTAATTTTAAGAAAATTAGAAAGGAGATTCTCATGCAAACAGAAGTAAAAATATGACCGATGTCTCTGGATTTAATGTTCAAGTATATTTTAGGTAGTAGTAAAAATGTTAGATTTACATCGGATTTATTAGAAAGCTTTTATGATTTAAAACCTGGTACTTTAAAAGATATAACTATTTCTAATAGTGTTAAGTTAGATAGAAATACTATTTTAAATAAGAAGTTTGAAGTAGATGTAGAGATTAAATTACAAAATGGTGATTACATAAACTTAGAGTGTTATCGCTTGTTTGACGAAAATGCTAGTATTAAA
>CAOVIS010000007.1:18469-20443 GCA_948543905.1 uncultured Bacilli bacterium | reverse complement strand
ATGATGTTCCATAATCATCTGGCGCTCTATATACCCCTGTATCTGCTTCTGTTGCTGTTCCTGTAAACTCTATTTTTTCTTCTATGCCTGTTGTATCTCCTATTATTTTATCTATGGCTCTATATTCTTCAAAATATAATTTACATACTGTTCCTTTACTTGTTAAGTTATTTACTAATAGTGTATTATTATCCCATGTTGGTGTTGCTCCATTATTACAGGTACTTTGTTCATTATTTAACACATATCCACTTGTTGGTAAGTCTTGTGTCTCTTTATATGTTCCATCACTTTCTTTTATATATGATGCTTCTACTATAATATCGGCATTAGCTTCACTTTTCTCTACTTTTACTGTTCCATCAAAAGACCCGCCTATATCAATGTTTTGTGGTTCATCTAAGTTTGGATATTCTAGTATTACATAGTAATATACTACACTTCCATCACTTGTTGCTGTTATAAATTCATCACTTGCTAGTATCTCTTTTTCACTATTTTTTATGATTGTTCCACTTGCTACAGAACTTCCTAAGTTATTTAAGTTATTTATTTCACATTCTTCATAGGAGATACTTGCTCCTCCTTTGGTTCCATTTATTTTACTGCAGGTTGCACTTACATTTACCTGATTATTTGTTTTATATACTGTATATTTTAAAGCGGTATTTATACTATTTGTTCCTTCCCATATTAAGTTATAGGGTATTAGTTCATTATTTCCAGTCGCAGTTAATTTTATCCCACTTACTGTTTTATGGCCTGGTAAGATATCCAAATCATTAAATTCTAATGTTCCTTCAACATTTATTACGGCTCCATTTATATTTGCGGTAGTCATTACGCCATGTGCTCCATCACCTCTTATTAGTGATGATACTATAAAATAAGCAAAGGATATTCCTATTATGGCTATAAGTATTCCCACGACTAATAACATCTTTTTATTCTTTGTTTTTTCCATCTCTACCAATCCTTACTTCCTTCATTATATATAAGTTTTTATTTTATTTAAAGCTATTCGACAAACAATTGCAATACTTCTAATAGTTCGACACATTATGTTTATTACCGAACCTATTATAATATTACAATATATATTAGAATTTTCAATATATTAACCATAAATATTTAAAAATTATTAAAAGCAAGACTAATGCCTTGCTTTTTAAGTATTATTTTTCTTTAAGCATTTTAACGATACTCATTTCTTTTAAGTTTATTTTGGAGATAATATCTTCACAATCATTAAGAGTAATACTTTCATATATTTCTTTTAAATTAGGTACTATGGTATTATAATTGATTAAATAATTTTGGATTAAATTGTTTACTTCATCTACAGCTTCATAAGTTACTATTATACTTGCTAGAGCAGAATTAATTTTACGTTTAAAGTCCTCTTCATTTAAGCTTAAGTTATTTAGAGCTTCTATAACTTTATTGATAGCTTCTTCAATATACTTGCTTTCTAAGGTGATATCAATTATGATATATTCATCTTGGATATAACGATTAAAACTCATATAAGTTATTAATCCTTCTTCTAAGAGATGTTCTTTTAAATCAGATGTATCGCCAAAATTACTTGCTAAAATAAGATTTAAAATAATACTTAGACGTACTTTATCATAGTCTTTAAATAATTTACGTTCAATTTTAAGTCCAATTTTAGCTTTTTCAACTTCAATATTGGAATAAATTATCTTCTCTTTTAAAGCGACTGTTTTAGGTTCTTTAGTTTTAATAATAGTGGGATTTAAAAAATCTGGAATATCTAATTTATCTAAAGTACTATTCACTATCTTTTCTATTTCATAGGGATTAACATTACCAGTTACAACTAAAAACATATTTTTAGGATGATAAAAAGCATCATAGACCAGTTTGATGTCGTCCAAATCTATTTGTTTAACATCATTTACTTCGCCAGTTATTAAATTGCGAAATTTATCTTTATGATATATACTTCGA
>CAOVIS010000007.1:9979-18459 GCA_948543905.1 uncultured Bacilli bacterium | reverse complement strand
TAAATTCAAAATATAATTTATTATAAGGTTGATCATGGCCCATATTAACTTCGGAAATTATAATACCCTTTTCTTTTTTAATTGTTTCTTTAGTAAAATAAGGATTTAAAACAAAAGTAAGTAAATTTTCAAGATTTTCAGATATTTTTTTAGTACCAAAAACTAAATAACTGGTATATTTAAAAGTCGTAAAAGCATTGATATCACTGCCAAGAGGATCAAATATATCATTAGCAATGTGATCTTTATCAATGTTAAATTTAATATGTTCCATAAAGTGGGCTATACCATTGGGAACTCTTTTTTTCTTACCATTTACTGTAAACTCTGTATCTAGAGAACCATATTTGACATTTAGTGACATATAAAAGCTTTTGGCATAAGCATTTTTCCAAATATAGATGGGAAGGCCGCCTTTAGATGTAGTTGTATATATTTCTTCGTCGATTCCTACAATATTAATTTTCTCCATTTTCTTCACATCCTTCTAAAGTAAACATTAAGTTAGGTTTTATTTTGTTTGCTACAAGTTTTATTTCATCTTTGGTTACATCTTTTATTAATTTAATACGTTCTTCAATTAATGGTAGATTATCAATTACATGAAAGACATAATTATTTAAGATACCAGCAGGACTATCAAGGGCAAGACTTAGAGAAAAAATAAAGTTTTCCTTAGCAGCTTCTAAACTATCATCAGTAAAGTTTCCTTCTTTCATCTCTTTGAATGCTTGTTTGATTAATTTTTCAGCTTTAGCTATATCTTTTTTGCTTATAGATGTTTCAATTACTAAGAGACCATCATATTTTAAATATATACTTCTAATGCCATAACAAAGAGAATTTTTTTCGCGAAGACTTTGATATAATTTGGTATTTAGGCCTCCTCCTCCTAAAAGATAATTGTAAAAATGAGCAGTGGTAGTTTTTTCTTTTGGATCAAGATTATCAAAATTATATATTAATACGAGACTTGTTTCTAAAAATTTAGATTTTTCAGTTAATTTACGTATCTTTTTTTCAGGTTTATTTTGGACATATAAAGGATAACTTTTAGTTTTGATACGGGATTTTTAAAATGTTTAAAAATGATATTAGCAGCAGTATCCATGTCGATATCACCGACTATAAAAATATCGCAAAGATTAGTGGATATTAATTTTTGATAAGCTTCATAAAGACTCCTCGGAGTAATACTTTCTAATTCTTCAAGAGATCCTATGATGTTATAACCACTAGGAGAATCAATTTTAGATAAAGATTTTTTTAAGGCAACCCGATTTATATCTTCATTAACCGCCAAAATTTCATCATGGAGACGATTTTTAACGACGTTAAAATTTTTAATATCAAATTCAGTGGCAGTTATAAAAGGATGCATTATCATATCTAAGGGAAGTTTTAAAACATTTTCTAAATAATTTTCTTCGTTTACATATTTAGGATTTAAGAAACTTAGAATAAAAGAAGTTAAAACATTATTACCTAGTTTATTAGTTACTCCATAAAAACTTGCTTGATATAATTCTTCGAGTTTTTTTACCACTTCTTTACGATTTTTGTAAGTTGCGGAACAATCACTCATAATATCTGCTAAAAAAGTTTTTAATAATAGTTCATCCTTTCTTACTTCATCACGAAAGATTATTTCCATTTGAACGGTTTTGAAACGATTTGTTCTTACTGTATATATATTAAATGATGGATATTCAAATGATTTATATTCCATAGTTTTTTCACCTCTAGCCTTATTATATCACAAATTTAGAAATTTATTAATTTTTGAGTTTATTTTCTTATATATTATTTTTTATTTATAACATTAAAATACAATTGTTTGACATTAAATAATTTTTGTGTTAAGATGGTATTAGGAGGTAAAATATGGAGAATAATTTAAAAAAATTAACAGAAAAACAAAATAATGTTTTAGATTTTATTAAAAAATTTAAAGCGACTCATGGTTATCCCCCATCAATAAGAGAAATTGGAAATGGGCTCGGATTATCTAGTCCTGCGACAGTGCATACACATGTTAGAAAATTATGTAATGCAGGATACTTAAAAGTAAATAATAACAAATTTAGAGCGATGGAAATTTTAGTAGACAACGAATATGAAGAAAAAAATGAAGAAATAATTAAAGTTCCACTTTTAGGGAAAGTTACAGCAGGCTCACCAATTGAAGCGATTGAACAACCTAATGAATATTTTGCACTTCCTGCTAGTTTAATTCCGGCAAAAGAGACTATTTTTACTTTAAATGTTAGTGGAGAGTCAATGATTAAAGCAGGGATATTTGATGGAGATGTAGTTATTGTTCAAAAACAGAGTATTGCTCGTAATGGAGATATAATAGTGGCAATGACAAAAGAAAATGAAGTAACTGTTAAAAGATATTATAAAGAGAATGGACATTTTCGTTTGCAACCGGAAAATGATACAATGGCTCCGATAATTTTAGATAAAGTAACTGTTTTAGGAAAAGTAATTGGATTGTATCGTAGTTTTTAAAGAACTTTTGGTTCTTTTTTTAATTCAAATAATTTTTGATTTTAGTAATAATTTTTTTAATTTCGATGCTATTTTCATCTAATAATTCTAGTCTAAAAGTACTTATTCCTAACTTGATAAATTTAGGAATTGAATCTATATAATCGAGTTTTTTATCACTCATTAGGTGTGTGTATTTATCGGTTATGATCAAAAATTTTCTTTTATCTTTATTCTCTAAAAAATAGTTATTATTATCTAAATCCATTTTATATTTCATAATCATGTATTCAAGAGTACCATAACCGATTATTTCTAAGGGAATATTAGTATTTTGAGCCAAAGCAGATATTTCATCTATATTTAATTCAGGGCTTATGGTAATTCTTTTAATACCTTCACTTTGCAGGTAGCTTACATAATAGCTATTTACAACATTTAGATAATAATCACTTATAACATTGTTATTTTTAGAATAAATTATGCTTCCAGTCTCCCCAATGAGTAAATTTTCATTTTGATAAGATTCATGATTTTCTTTAACATGATCTAATCTTAAATAGATATTTGGTCTTTTATATTTTTTATATAATTGGTTGTTAGTAATATAGATATAATCAACATTTAAATCAAGCAATGCTTTTATTTGTTCTTCAGTTCTAGCTAAAACACTTATTTTGAGTTTAGATTTAAGAAGATTGTTTTTATTGTGTAAATTAAATGTTAATTCATTGTCTTTTTTTACACCGATTCTTTTAGAAATTAAATTATTTACGAGATTCCTTCTGATTTCGTTTAAATGGCCAATCGGAATGAAAACTTCATCTTCAAGATTTATTTTCACTTTATCTAAAACAAAAGGAGTATCATTAAGCCTAGACATAACACTTTCTATTCGTTCTTTAGTTAGAGGACTCTTTTTAGCAATATCTCCTTCTGGTCCTTGATAAATAACCGTATTAATGCCATCTGTTAGAGTTATGTAAAGATTATTTAGAGATAATTTTACTTCACAATTTACTTTTATTTTTTTAGAAGAAGTATTCTTAATACTCGCAATAAGTTTTTTATTTAACGTTAAATTTACAGGGCCTTTAGTTTTTAAGTTGGTTTTATTATCGATGTACGCTATATCATTTTCTTTACATTTATTTACAAGTTTTAAGTTTTTATCATATAAAAAGTTTAAGTACATCCCACTTCCATCAGGCAGTCTTATAGCATCTTCTTGATTTATTTCATGGGTAAGTTTAATTTTTATTTTATCTTTGGTAAAACCAATAACTTCTCCTACTTTAACTCCTTGATGATTGGAAGAATTAAGACTTATAAACTCTGAAGCCGTATTATTGAATAAGTACCCTTTTGTAAAACCACGGTTATACAAACTTTTTAAATTAAATATTTCATCATTACTTAATTTATAATTAGGATTATCTAAGAGTTTACGATATAAATGAGTAACATAGCCAACATATTCGGGGCTTTTCATACGTCCTTCTATTTTAAAACTATATATTTTACTTGCTTTTAATTCTTCAAAATAATTAGTTGTATTTAATTCTTTAGGACTAAGGAGATATTTGTTGGAAGCAATTATTTTATTATCCTTTAAAAGATTATAAGGTAAACGACAAAGACCAGCACACTCGCCACGATTACCACTTCTACCTAGTAAAAATGAACTAAACAAACACTCACCAGAATAACTTATACATAAAGCACCATGAATAAATACTTCTAATTCCATAGTTGTATTTAGATTATTTATTTCATTTAGACTTAATTCACGAGCTAAAACTACCCTTTTAACTCCTAAATTTTCTAATAGTTTAATTTGATTTATATTATGAGTATGGGCTTGGGTTGAGGCATGAATTTCCATTTTAGGGATAGTTTCTCTTACAAGTTTTATCAAACCTATATCTTGAACAATAATTGCATCAACATTTATGTTATAGAGAAAATTAATATAATTTAAACATTCTTCTAATTCTTTTTCTTTAATTAAAGTATTTACAGTAACATAGATTTTTACACCATATAAATGAGCATAATTTATAGCTTCTATTAGCTCTTCATTAGTAAAATTTGAAGCATATTTTCTTGCACCATAACTTTTACCAGCTAGATATATAGCATCGGCTCCATTATTTATAGCGGATTTTAAAGAAGCAAAATCTCCAGCGGGAGCTAATAATTCATTTTTCATATAACATCACTTTAAATATTATAGCATAATTAATAAGAATTTCTAACTTTTTTATTAGTTATTTTTAAAGAAGACTTTAATAATTAGTCTTCTTTTAAGTTTAGGATTTCAGCTTCACTTAAGCCCGTTATTTCTGAGATGTAACTTATGCTTTCATCATGTTGGAGCATGTTTTTGGCAATATCGTTTTTTTCAGTTGTTTTAGCTATTTGAACTTTTTCTGCTTCTACACTCTTTTGATACCGTTCACGGCTGAAATATTCACTTGCCCATTTATCCCAATTAAATTTTTGCATATCTTCTAGCATCTCCATTAGTACTCTTTCTCCTTCTACATTTTCTTTTGCTTCTTCATATGTTGTTGATCCCATTAATTTAAACAGTTTTTTTAACTTGTTATTTATAGTATAATTGTTATTTACTTTTTGGTCAATATTTATCACATCAATTTGAAATAAATCATCTATAAATTTCTCTCTTGAATCATCACTTGCTAAGACGGTAAATCTTCTACTTACGATATTTTTCCCTTTAACAAAGTTTATTTGTAAGTGTAGTTTTACTTTATCAAAGTTTTCACCACTTTTTAATTGAGTTGAAAATAAATTTCCTTGATACAAAAAACTCTTTAGTTTTGAGGCTTGATAAAAAGAGGTATATGCCTCTAGATTTATTACTTTACCATCAGGAAGTCTCACTACTATATCTACTTCTAGTCCTCGATCATCATATTTAGTTTTTTCTAGTTCTAATCCTCTTATTACTTCTAGTTTATCTTTTAAGAAACAACTTTTATAATTAAAGAGATTTTCTAATAAATATTCTAGATATTTAATATTAGCTTTATAACTAAAGATATACTTGAACATGAGGTCATTGATTAATGGGATAAATCTAACTTCTGTTGGCATGAGCTCCTCCTTTCTAATTTTCCTTTTTAGGAAAATGTTTTTACTATAACATAGGAGAAGCGCGATATTTGTCAAACTTTGTATTTTTTTTAAGTTTTTTTAAAAAAGTAGCTTAAAACACTACTAATTATTTAGCTCTATTTCTTGGAATATCATTTTTAATATCCTGGGTTATTTCATCTAGTCTATTATTTAAGGCATTAATGTCACTATTATTAAAGACAAAATAGTCAGCATAAGCTATAGGGCCACCCTTAGCAATATTTTCGATCTCACTTATATCTCGTTTAGTGGCTTCCTCTTCAGTTAAAGGTCTAATATTCCTTGTTTCTAGACGATTATATCTTAATTTTTTATCAACAGTGACAGCAATCACTTTAAAACTTGAGCCAAATTCTTCTTTTAAAACAACTAGTTCATCCCAAGAATATAAACCATCAATAATAACATTCCCCTCGCTATAATACTCCCGAATCTTCGGGAAAGATAAAATAGCATAAGCCGCCATGCCATATTTAGCACGTAATCCTTCGCGCATTAATTTTTCATTTTCGGGAGTTATTTCAATTCCTTCTTCTCGCATTTTTTCAAGAGTAATTCCCCCAAAATAAACTTTTTGATAACCTTTATTAGTGAAATAATCTACAACAACGGATTTGCCACTTCCGCACATACCAACTATAGCAACAATATTTTTCATATAATACCTACTTTCTGCGATCCTCAGTTATGAGTTCCATATCGATACTTAAATTTTTAATTCGTTCAATTATTCTTCTTGATTTTACTTTATCAAGAGAGGTTTTAGTTTGTGATAAATGAATTTCTAGTTCTTCAATAGTTAAATTAGATGTAAAAAAGGTTGTTAAACGGTTATTCATTCTGTTTTGCAAGATAGTACCTAAGACTTCATCGCGACTCCATTCACTTACGCTTTCTGCACCGATATCATCAATAAGAAGAATCGGGACATTAGCATAATAATCTAATTTGCTATTATAACTATCCCAGTCTTCTTTGAGCTTTTTTAATATTTCCGGAAAATAAATGGCTTCATAAGTTATTTTTTTGCTAATTTTCAGTTCATTTAGTAATGCATAAATAAGATAGGTCTTACCTCCACCAAAGGTTCCATGTAAAAATAGGCCTTTCATTTCTTTAATACCATCATAATTATCATAAAAGTCTTTTAACCATTTAATTACTTTAACTCGTTTCCTATCTTTGATATCAACATCTTTAAATCTGGCTTCTTGTAATTCTTTAGAGGCGGTTAATCTACTATTTATAAGTCTTTCTTCTTCTTTTTTATATTTGCAAGGAATATAGACTAAATCTATAATACCCTCAAAAACTTTAGGATACAAATAATGGCCTAATACTTTATTTTGACATTCATATAATCCTGAGCAGTTAGCACAGTTTTTAAGTTCTTTTACACTATCCATTAAAATAGAATTGTTTAATATGGCCGTATTTTCATTTATTTTAAGTTTAGCTACTAAATCTTTAAAGACTTTATCTTGCATATTTTCTTTAAAGTTATTTTTTAAATCATTATTTAAATTAGTATTTTTAATATTTTTAATACTTTCCACTTTATCACCTGAATTCTTTTAATAAATCTTCTAATTCCTGTTCTTCTTCTACGCTTACTTCTTCTTTAACTAATGTTTCGTTAAACCAAACAGGAACGGGAGCCTCTTCTTTTTTAGAATATTTTGTTTTATTTGTTGTTTTACAGCTTTTTTTATGTTCAACTTCTGCTAGTTCCATTGCCTCTCTAGCTGTTTTTACTCCACTTCTTTTCCACTGGCCAGCGATAGTTTCGACATAACTTAAGGTTAGTTTATTATTATTTTTCTTTAAAACATAATCAATTAAAACATTTACGACGGCAGGTTTTAACTCTAAATCAATTAAAAGAAGTTCTAATAATTTTAAATCACGAGCTGTGGGAGGTGCCCCTTTATATTTATTCTTTAAAAAATCGTAAGGACTGGTGTTTTCAAATACACGGATAATACGCCCTTTTTTAGAGTTATCACCAAGTGGTGATTTTAGGTAATCAGGCTGCGAACGATATATTAAAGTGGGAAGAGTTCCATTATTAAATTGATAATACTTCCGAGCATTTTTACGTAATAGTTCTTTATCAATAGAAGCTTTATCATTGATACTTGATCTGATTAATTCAATTATCTTTAAAGAATCTAAATCATAAATAAAAGCTAAATTTATAAGTAATTCTCGCATTTTTTTATTAAAGGCTTTTTCACTTAGAAGTCCATGAGGCATACTACTGATGATTAAGTCAAAATCTAAATCACTTTTAATATTTAAAGGAGTAGTCTCTCGTTCACGAGTTTCGATGACTGGAATATTAGTAGCTTCAAAAGTCTCATTTAAAGTTTTGGTTATTTCTTCATAATCTTTTAGATCAATTTTTACTTTGCGATAGACTTTTTTTAGTTCGCTGTATTCAGCTTCACCAATATTATTATAAAGAACAATATTTAATATAGGATTATTAAAAAATTCACTGGCACTCAAGGGAGAATATAACTCATAAACATAGGAATTAATATCGCCGGTTTTTAAGTATGTTTTTAAAAGTCCTACGGCTTCTAAAGCTTCCCGAGCATGTTTGATACTTTCTAAATCACTTTTCAAAATACTCATTAAATGATGATGGGAAAAATCTTTACTCATAATTTCTAAACGATCTAAGTCACTCCAAAACGTTAAATATAAGGAAGTCGCGCCAAAACCAATAATGGGTTCATAGAGATTAATTAAGTTTTTTTTGTCTATTTCCGTTAAAACAGTTTTATTAACAATAACATATTTATCGGCCGGTAAAA
>CAOVIS010000007.1:2401-9932 GCA_948543905.1 uncultured Bacilli bacterium | reverse complement strand
TTTCTTATGAATATTATAAGATATAATTATTATTTTAACAAGTAAATTTTAATATTCCTTACTTTTTACCTTAAAAGAAAAACGCTTAAATAACTATCTAAACGTTTTAAGTAAATATTAGATTTAAAAGAACCTTATTTATAACTGAGTTATATTACAAATACATATTATGTAAATAGTAAATTAATCTTCTTTTTTTAATTCTCTTAATCTTTTTCTAAGTCTTTTAACTTCTTTTGATTTTGTTTCTGCTGCCTCTTTTTTAGCAACTTCTTCAGGTTTTTTATCAAATTCTTCTTTAAAACCACATCTTTCACATGTTCTATACCATTTAATTTTTTTTATCGGAATTGTAGGATTTGTTCCTCCATTTAAAAGGCCTTCAATTCCATAAGCTTCTGCAGGAGACACATAAATAGTGTATTTATGTTCTTGCCACGCTGTAAATATATGACCATCATTTTGACATATATTTTCTTTTCTTTGTTGTTCATTTTCTTTTGTATATTTGTGAACAGTATCCACAATAGTTACTACAAGTTTAGTTAGTTGCTCATCACTAAGATCATTTATTTCAGGCAATATACTTGCTATTTGTGACCTAGCTTTTTTATTTTTTAATTTACTTGAAATATATTCTAACTTTTTTCGTGCATATTCTACTTTTTTACTTTCTTCATAACTCATAAAACCAGCTTCTTTTAATTTGATATTATTAAGCATTAATTTTATAAATTCAACTTTTTCATCAAAATTTAACTTTGTGAAACTTTGAATAATTTTTTTAATTTTTCACTTTTATCCATTTTAAACCCTCCTAAAAATAATTAAAATTTAATATATTCGTTTATATAATCTTTTAAATCAGCGACTTTTACAACTACTTGTTCCATGTTATCACGAAGTCTTACAGTTACTGTATCATTATTAATAGTTTCATCATCAACAGTAATACATAATGGAGTACCAACAGCATCACACCTTCTATATCTCTTACCAATAGAACCTGATGAATCGACACTACACATAAAATATGCACATAATGTAGCGTAAATATCCATTGCTTTCTCACTATGATTCTTCTTAATTAAAGGTAGAATTGTTGCTTTTATTGGAGATAAGGCTGGATGCAATTTTAAAACTTGTCTTTCTTCGCCATTATCTAAGGTTTCAGTTGTGTAAGCATCAGTTAATACAGCATAAATTAAACGGTCAAGGCCTACACTTGGTTCAATAACATAAGGTACATATTTTTCATTAGTCTCGGGATCTAAATATGATAAGTCAGTCTTAGAGTGCTCCATGTGAGTAGAAAGATCATAATCAGTACGATCAGCAATCCCCCAAAGTTCACCCCAACCCATTGGAAATTTATATTCAATATCGGTAGTGGCTTTACTATAAAAAGATAATTCTTCTTTAGCGTGGTCTCTATATCTTAGGTTTTCTTTATTTATACCTAATGATTTTAGAAAATCTAAACAAAAATTCTTCCAATAACCAAACCATTCTAAATCTTCACCTGGTTTACAAAAGAATTCTAATTCCATTTGTTCAAATTCCCGAGTACGGAAAATAAAATTACCAGGAGTTATTTCATTACGAAAACTTTTTCCGGTTTGACAGATTCCAAAAGGAATTTTAAGGCGCATACTTCTAGCTACATTGGAAAAATTTACAAATATACCTTGAGCAGTTTCCCCTCTTAAATAAACTTTTGATTTATTATCCTCGGTTACTCCCATAGATGTTTCAAATAAAAGATTAAATTTTCTAATAGGTGTGTAATCAAGTTTACCGCATTTAGGACAAACAATCTCATGCGTAATTAAGTAATTTTCTAATTTTTCATTGCTCCATCCATCACCGGTTTCTGCACCATTAGTAAACTCTTCGATTAATTTATCAGCACGATGTCTTGCCTTACATGCTTTACAATCAATTAAGGGGTCATTGAAATTGGTAACATGGCCACTTGCAACCCAAACCTCAGGATTCATTAAAATAGCACTATCAAGGCCATAGTTATAAGGATTTTCTTGCATGAATTTTTTCCACCAAGCGCGTCTTAAATTTTCTTTTAATTCGCGACCTAGAGGACCATAATCCCAGGTGTTAGCAAGGCCTCCATATATTTCACTTCCTTGAAAAATAAAACCATATTGTTTACAAAAATTAACTAATTCTTCTTGTGTTACTTTTTCCATTTTTATCTATCCTTTCTAAAATTAAAAACTCTAAAAGAAATATATAGGGACGCAAATTATGATGCGCGGTTCCACCCTACTTACTTCTCTTAGAGAAATCACTTTTTTTTATATAGCTCTGAAGTTTCCAGGCTTCGTCATCACTTGTATAAGAGTATTATAAATCAAAATATTAAGTCTCGCAAGTATTAACTTACTTTTTTATTGTAATAGAAGCCATTTTTTCGATAGAACCCTCTTGAACTCCTACTAAAATATAATATTCTTTCCCCTTTTCATATTTTAAAATAAACTTATCCTCAATCTCAGAAACTTCTATAATATTATCTAATTCCTCTTCAGTTGCTATAAGAGCTCCATCTACAGTTATTAGAAACTTAGATAATTCCAAATTATCTTCATTACCACCTAGAGTTAAAATATCAATGTATGCTTTATCATTTTTATATTCAGCGACTAATTTAATATCTTCTAAATGGTCAGGTTCTTTTAAGGTTAAGTTTTGAGTTTCTTCATATGTTTCCCCTGTTTGCATGTCGCGAAGACTAATTTTTATAGTATATTCTCCTTCATCCTCAAAATTATAATTTATAGTATAATCTTGGGAAATTATTTTAGAGGATTTTACTTTTTCTTTGTTATTACTTGTTATACTGTACTCAATAAAATATTCGCCACTTTTATTTAACTTAGAAACTATTTTTATGTTACGATCCCATCCCAAAGTAATACTTTTTGATAATTCATCATTTTTATGACTATTATTTATTACTCTAGAATTTTCTAGTAAACCTGAAGTTTCTATGTGCCATGAAAAATCAGAAGTATTATTGGTAGAATTATTATTAACTGAAGGTTTGGTCTCACTGCTAGTGGGAGCATTTCCTCTTACAACAACTTTTAGTTTAGCCTCGGCTTCATTGTTAGAATTATCTTTTAACTTATATGTAACTTCATATTCACCACTGATTTTAGGATCAACATTATTTATAATTTCAACTTGTTCGTTTGTTAAAGTATCAAAGTTATCACTTACCCTATCAAGATAGTCTTCAGCTTTAAAATTAGTATTTTTATCGATATAAACTATCCGCTCTTTTAAGTTTATAACAGGGGCTTTCTTATCTACTACTTCTAAATTATAAGTTTTTTCATATTCTTTATCTTTATATTTTATTGTAACATTTATGTCTTGTGTACCTAAAGTTGTAATCTCACTAATAGTATATTCGATTTTTTCTTTTTTATAGGTGCAATCTGTATCTTTACAGGTAATATTTTCTTTTAAAAAATCAGTTAAAGTATAATCTTTGTACTCTAGGGTTGTAACATCTTTAAAATTTAAATCATTACTACTATAATTTAAGACTATAAAAACACCTTTGGTTATGATAAATGCTAAGATAGTTAAAACTATGGCAACAGAAACACCAATTAAAATTCTTTTAGTTTTGATTTTTTTAGAACTCATAAAACACACCTACTATAATTCTAGTATAGCAATTCTTATCTAAAAAAGCAAGGATAATTTACCTAGAATCTTGGGGAGTTTTCACGTATTTAGCAACAGCCCCTAGCTCACTAATCATAATATTTAAAAGTTATTTTAACTTAGGATTAGCAAATTCACTTTCTAGAAAACTAGTTAAGCGTTCATATATAATATCCAGATTTCTTTTATCTTCTAGCAATAATGATTTAACTAAAATATCTATAATCATTAAAGTAGTATTTAAAAATTCTTTTTTATTACTTTTAGAAAAAGACAACATTATACTTAAAGTGTCAATATTTAGAATAGAATCTAAAACTAAAACGGACCTGCGAAGATGTTCGTTAAACAAACTATCACTAAAATTTAAAGATTCTAATTCAATAATAGAAGTATCGAGATCTAGTATTAAATCATTGGTGCTAGTTGAACTTTTAAAAATAAGCGAATATTTTAAGAAGATTAAATCACTTTTTAAAGGTGCAAAATAAGGGTTATTACTAATAATAGTTAAAAATAGTCTTGTGAGTTTTGCGATATCTTCTTCTAAAGATTTTAAATAAGGATTAGTATCAAAGCCATCTAAAGACCCATTATCATGGTCAAAATAAGCTAGAATATTTATGAGACGGCTAAGATAAGTACTATTATTTTTAGTTTGAAACTCTTTTAACATCCTCCGATATTTATCTAAATCATTTCCAATTATTAATTTATATAAAAGGGTCTCTTCTTTTTTAGTTAGGGTGGCAATTTCGCTCTTAACATTCGCAAACTTGGAAGATGCACTTTCACCTTTTATTTCGAGAATTGCTAGATGCTTAAATTTACTTTCTAATAAAAGTTCTAATTGTAAAATTTCGGTAGTATCCATATAATCAATCCTATCTTGATATAGTAGTATTATTTTTTAACTGTTCTAAAGCAATAAGGCTTAAGTTTATTAATTCTATTATTTTTTCACTATTACTATTAGGGTCTAGCAATTCCTGAAATCTATTAAATAAACGAAAATCATCTTTGCTACTAACACTTAGAGCGGCAAGAACCCAGATGATTGCAACTAAAGCATCACCAGTATTTATTTCATCATCTGCAAATACAACTAAGGATTCTAAATAAAGGATATTATCTTTAGATGGAGATAATAGTACCCCTTCATCTAAGTAATCAGCAAAATCATTTTTTGCAGAAAACCCAATAAGTTTAACTTGATTATAATTATTTTCACCATTAATTAAATCATTTTCACAATCTAAATTTAAATAAATTAGACTATATTTATAAAATAGTAAATACTCTTTGGTATTTTCATCTACTTTATCTATTAAATTAGCAATTAAACCTAATGCCATACGACTATAATTAGCTTTTAAAGCATAAATTAACTCAAAGACTTCACCACCTATAAATAGTTCTAAGCGTTCTTTTAGGCGATAATAAAGAGAAAATTTATGTTTTAACATTATTCTTATATAAGAGGAATCTTTTATTTTCTCTTTTAATTCAGTCATTAGAGTATCTAAATAGCCAAGGCTTACAATCTCAGAAAGTAAGCTGTTTTCTTTAATAAAAGCACTATTTAAAGCTTCTAGAGTACAATTATAGTTAAATGAATCATGGATAAGCTCCAAGTTAGCTAGACTAAGAAAATATTGCTCAATTTCTTCTTCAACAATTATTAAATCATCATATAAATCTTTAAAATTATTCATAAAACCACCTAAGTGTTTATTTTAACACATATAGAAAAAGAAAGCGACTATATTTTTAGACTTTCTTTTTAATTATGACGAGAAATGGAATCTGGTGCTAAAGCATTTATCTCAGTATCTAAGATATCTAAAGTAATATTAGATAATTCTAGAAAAGAAAATTTGCGTTTAATAAGTTCACAGTAATTTTTAGTTGACTCGGACAGGTTATAGTCTTTTTTGGCTTTATCATATTTATCCCTCCAAGCCATTCGCTCAGCATCAGACCCATAGCTATAAAAACGCGATGCCATATCATATTCTCGAGTTTCCATTCCTTCTACAAAGATACCTATTCGAAATAATTCATCATGTTCTTCTTTTAGTTTTTTATATTCTTGGCTAGTAGTAAAATCAATTGTTTTATTAGCACGAGCTAAAAGTGGTGCAATAACTTTGGTTGAAGTATTATCCAAAGCTTCTTCAATAATACAGGCAAGAGCAATTTTTTGAGTTATTCTTTGCGTATTATTTTCACTAATGCTCGGAACATCACAGGATGTAAGAGATTCGCATCTCATTAATTTACGTTTTAAATTGCTATAATCTAAATGATCAAAAGATGTTTTTTTATCACTACTATTTAAAGCTTTTAGATAGGGATAATTAAGAGTTATTAGAGCTATCCAAACTTCACTCGCTCTTTTAATAAAACTACGAACAAATACTAGAGGATCTACTAATTCCTCAGTATTATCATGAAAATATTTAATACCCTCTGGCGTAATTAGATACTCTGGCATAGCAAAATAACCTCTTATAGTTTGTAAATCTTTATTATGAAATAAATAGTCTTCTAAAGTATATAGAATTAAATCTTTATAATCAGTTATAGTTAGATTAAACATGTTTTGTGGCATAATATTTCCCCCTTTAATTGTTAATTATTATAGCACTAAACCTGCTAAATTGCAAATTTTAGGTCTGCTTACGTTCTAAGACTGCGACTCTTAGAGCATCATCTATATTCATAGTACCTTTAAAATCAATTAATTCTTTATAAATCTCTACATCAGGTACATTTGCTAGTAATAAATCTAAAAATTCAGGATAATTAGCTTTGATAAATAAAATATATTCTTTTATATTACTTTTAGCTATTTCTCTTATGATTTTTTCTTTGGTAGTATAAGTGATTTCTTTACCAAGAAATTTAAGTAAATCACCATAGTATTTGCGAATTTGAAGATTTTTTATTTCTTCATTAACACTTGTATTTTCTCTTAAGCTGTTTAGTTCCGTATCATTTAAAAATATAACATTATAGTCAATTGTACCATCAATTTTATGATCAGACTCTAACAATTGCCATAATAAAGCAGGCTTTAGATAACCATCTTTTGCGTTTTTGATAGCCATTAAAATAAGTGGTAAGAAATGAGTTATAGTTCCATTAGCATCAGGTACATATTTTAATGAAAAATCGATAAATAAATTCATTAAATGGAAATTAATTAAACCATTAGCCATAACATAGGTGACTAAATCTTTTTTAGCTTGGGTGTTGTGACACTCACGTAAATTTTCGGCTTTTTCTTCAAAAGTAATTCCTTCTTCTTTTAATTTGGCTTGATAATCATCTATAAAGTTATTTAAAGTTTCCTTAGGTAATTTTATTATATCTTGGGCATCTAAATATTCAAAGTAATGATATATTTCAAGTGGCTCTTTAGAAATTATTTTAAATGCTAAGGCAGAATCAATATATGCTATTTTTTTTTCTTTAACTTGATTAAAAAAGGTAAAAGGCCTATTTAAGTAATATTGATACATAATTTCAGATTTTTCGTTAGGATATAAATTAGACATATTTCTAAAAATATTGGCCCAATCTAAAGGATGACAAGCATGAGTCTTGACAAATAAAGGAATATTACTATTAAAATCAATAAAACTACTAAAATATATGGCCTCAATGGGAGTAAGCTTCAATATTTTTCCGTCTTCAAGTGCTCTATGAGAGTTAGAATATTCTATAACCCAGTGGTCAACATATTCTTGATAATTCATATTAGATATGGCAAAAGTTAAAATCTGATTTTTTAATTTACTTTCATAAGCTGAATCTAATATTTTTT